>CBFHLF010000018.1:0-20736 GCA_965656555.1 uncultured Acidiluteibacter sp.
TCATGTCTTCATTTGCTACCTCTTCTTCAACTGTTTCTGTAGCTTCTTCTACTTCTTCAGTAGCATCCTCTGTCATTTCAGTAGTCGTTTCTTCAGCATTTGATAGGGCAGCTTCGGCTGACTCCTTCTTTTCTGACTTGATAGATTTACCAGTCTCTTCTACTTCTTTTTTAGTCTCTTTAAGCTCACTTTTAATTTCATTGGCTTGCTCTTTCGCTGCACCTTTTACTTCTATTGCAGTCTCTTTTACTTCCTTTGCTACTTCTTTAGAGGTTTCTTTCACCTCTTCGGTAGCTGACTTAGTCATCTGATGCGCTTCTTTACCAATATTCATACCTGATTGAGCCGAAAGGCTAAAGCTAGATACTGCAATTGCAGCCACCGCTAATGCTATTTTAGTTAATTTCATGGTCGTTATTCTATTAGAGTTCGTTAATTAAGTTGTCTAGTTCGCTGGTCTCCGCTTCAATTTCTTTGGCGGTTTGGTCTAATTCGTTTGCGATTGAATCCATTTTTGCATTTTCTGCTACTTCTACAGCTGAAGTTTCTTCAGTTTCCTCTGCCTTAGGAGAGCTACAACTGATTACGGTTGCAGCCAATATGCCTGCAAGAAAGATGGTTTTTTTCATTTAATTCGGTTTTTGGTAATCTATTTGGTTAATTATAAATACCCTGCGAAAATATAAAAAAATACCCTTTTGCAAAATTGGTAGAACTTTAGAAAAGGGGAGTATAAGTGTATTCTAATTATTTGATTAAAAGAGTACTAATCCATTATTCTTTAATAATTCTACTTCTTTGGAATACCAAAATAATTCAAAGTTTTCGAAATGTTGTAGGTATTCATCTTTGAGTGACTGATATGTGCAGTTAAATTGATTGGATAGTTGTAATCGTACCAACAGCTGATGCACCCATTCTCCAAGTTTTGGCTCAAAGTCAGCAGTGAAAGTGGTAGTAGTTTCATGAAATGTTAGCGATAGTATTTGTCGCTCTTTGCCCTTTTTTCTGCGACTAATCAATTGAGCGGTAGGGATGTTTCCTAGCCAATATACTTTTGCAGTTAGTTTTACTTCCCAATTACTGGAAGCGTTTAAAGAGTTTGCAATATAGTTTTTGGATATAGTAGCAGGTGGGATTTTAAAATCAAACCATTCACTTAAAGGAAGTTCAAAACCTATATCATGCATGTAATTATACAATGATTTTCTTAACCCTTCACTAAATCTAGAATGATCAATTCCTGTTTGATCAGTAAATTCCACATCATTATTGGCAAAGGATATTTTATTTAAATGCGGCGTAATACCATATTTATCAGGATTTAATCCAATAGGGCTATGAGCTGTAAGTGCAAATTGATGCCAGAATCCTGATTTCAGCACACCTGCTTCAAAAAGCTGGCGCACCATTTCTAAACTGTTTACTGTTTCTTGGATGGTTTGGGTTGGATAGCCATACATTAAATATGCATGAACCATGATGCCTGCATCGGTTAGGTTCTTTGTTACTTGGGCGACTTGTTCTACCGTAACTCCTTTCTCAATTAATTTCAATAAGCGATCTGAGGCTACTTCTAAGCCCCCTGAAACAGCAATACAGCCTGATTTACTTAGCAAATAACAAAGAGAGGAAGTAAAACTCTTTTCAAATCGGATGTTTGCCCACCAAGTAACCACCAACTTTCTCCTCAATAGTTCTAGCGCAACTTCTCTCATTAATGCTGGAGGTGCAGCTTCGTCTACAAAGTGAAACCCACGTTCACCTGTTGTTTCGATTAGCTTTTCCATTCGATCAACAAGTAATTTCGCCGTAACAGGTTCGTAGAGCCTAATATAGTCAAGGCTTACATCACAAAAGGAACACTTCCCCCAATAGCAGCCGTGTGCCATCGTTAATTTATTCCATCTGCCGTCACTCCATAAGCTGTGCATTGGGTTTGCAATTTCAATCACTGAAATGTATTGATTCAATAATAAGTCAGAGTAGTCTGGTGTTCCAATTTCACTTTGTTTGTAGTCTGCCAATTTTGTATGATTAGCATAAATTACCTTATTGTCTAACTTTAAATAAGTTCTCTTTAATTGATTAATATCAGTAGATTGGGTAGTAATATAATTGTATAATAGCTCGATGGGTAATTCTCCATCATCTAGGGTGATAAAATCAAAATAATCAAAAACCCTTACATCAGATAAACTCCTCAATTCCGTATTTGGAAACCCACCACCCATAACTACTTTTATAGCAGGGTAATGCTTTTTCAAATATTGAGCACATCGAAATGCACTAAATAAATTCCCCGGAAAGGGTACAGAAAAACACACCAACTTTGGTTGTATTTCCTTGATTCGCTTTGAAAGCAACGAAACAGTAATGTTATCAATAATGGAGTTTGGTAACTGTAGGTTTTCGTGCAACTCATCAAAGGAATTTGCGCTTCTGCCTAACCGCTCAGCATATCTACTAAAACCAAAATTATCGTCAACACAGTTAACGATAAAGTCTGATAAGTCTTCTAGATATAGTGTTGCTAGGTGTTTTGCTTGGTCTTGCATACCCATTTCACCAAAAGCGTAAGTTAACTCGTCTGCATTTGCCAAGCGGCTTGCAACTGGTAAAAAATTACCACTACAGATTAATCGAGCTAGATTTGGTTGATGACCTTTAAGAAATTCTAATACAGTATCAATAGTAGATACATAAGCTGCTTTCATACCTATGATCCGCATAAGGTTTTGATCAAATCCTCTAGTGTTTGCATCAATCGAGTCAAACAATTGAGACAGCTTTTTGCTGCTAAACAGCTCGTTGATCACTTCTATGCCCAAGTCTGCTTGGAAAGAAGAGATGTTTTTTGTGTTTAAAAACCCTTTAAGGTAAGCAGTAGCCGGGTAGGGGGTGTTTAATTGTGTAAAGGGAGGAGTTATTAGTAAGAGATCTTTCAATCCGTTTTAGTTTACTTGCTGTTTATCTAGTCTTTTGTGACCAAGTATAAGTAACAAGATTAATAAATTAGCTGTCGAATAAGAGAGAGCCGAATAAATGTAGTAAGAAGCTTGTTAAACCTATTTATTTGGCTCTTTGTAATCTTCCAAAAGTACATATTCGTTGGTAAATAATACCCGATATTTGTAAAGTGAAACTTTAACGCTAAACTACTTTTAATAAGTTTGTATTAAGATTCAGGTAATTCAAAAGTAAGTTGATATATCAACCCCTCATTTTCCAAAATTGAGATTTCACCATTTAATTGCTCAGTAAAAACACTAATTAACTCACTTCCCATATGCGAAGGGTTGATTAACTCTTCTTCCATATTATCGCATCCGGAACCATTATCTCCTACAATAAGTTTATAGCGGTTTTCACTAATTGATTCTAGCTTTAAGTAAATTGTACCTCCAGCAGTTTCTTCAAAGCCATGCTTTACAGAGTTTGTGACAATCTCATTTACAATTAACCCTAAAGGCATAGCAAACTTCATATTCATATTAATATCAGGAATGTAGAATTCTAAATTGATTATTTTTTGTCTCTCTGTTATATCAATTATACTAGAAACAATACTTTTTAGAAAAAATGAAAGTTTAACCACTTTAAAATCACCATTTGTGTAAATAGACTCATGCAGCGTTGCAATTGCTCGTATTCTACTTTGGCAATCTGATATGATACTTTTTACTTCTACATTTTGACTTTTATTTGCTTGAAGTCCAAGTATACTGTTTACGATTTGGAAATTATTTTTCACGCGGTGATGTGTTTCTTTTAGCAGGGATCTTCGAATCTCATTTTCTTTTAGTGTTCCAATCTGCTGCTCTAAAATTAATTTTAAACGCTCACTATTATTTAGTTCTATGCTTAGATAGATTAGGTGTGTGAAAGATAACAGAATAAATATATTAGTGCTTAAAGCGATTCCAAAATCTATATTAACGCCAATAGCATCAAATATATAGAGAAGCAAATAGCTAACTAGAATTGGTACAATGATGACAATTGGACAGAATTTCCAAAAAACTTTACTACCTAAAGATTCAAAATTCATAATACGTGTAAAGCTAATTGATGGTTTTCGAAACATTAAAATAATAGAAAACGATAGGAATAACAATGTTGTAGGTAAGGACATTGTTTGGATAAATAGTGCCTTATTTTCTACCGGAATAAAAAGAAAGAATGATACTAATGATATGAGAGAAATTATTAAAACGGAAAAAATTAGGATATAGTAGACTTTATTTAATCGTTTGTATGGATACTTCGTGCTCAGAATATTTCCTACAGCAGTTAGCAAAAAAGAAATTGAAGTAGCAGGAGACATTCTACCTGATATAATCTGCGAAATACTGTCTTCAATAAATAGATTATCGATGGAAAAAGTAAATGGAAAATAATATTCAAGAAAAGAAAATAACGCGATAGTAAAGATAACTATTTGAAAAACTGAGTTTATCCACTTATTAATCGGCTTTTCTATTTTTGGTAGGATGAGAGATGTGGATAACAGGATACCTAACAGGGCGGTATTAAATTTCATAGTTGCACCACCGGGTAGTAGGCTTACAAGTATAGGTACATTTAATAACCATCCTAAAATTGCAATGCCAGATATTATAAAACAAGAAATAAGTAAGTATTTCTCTATTCTAGAAATGGTCGTTTTTATCATCGTTAGAGGTTTAATTATCAACTTGTAATTTCCTAAAGATAATAAATAAATCACTAACTATTAGGTTAGTATATTTAATATTAAGCCTAACAAGTTACAAAACTCAATGCTACACTACTTTAGTAGAGCTTGAAACTAGTCGATTTAGCTCTTCCAATTCTTCTGAAGTTAATTCTCGGTATTTGCCCACAGGCATGTCCAAGTTAATATTCATAATTCGTGTTCTTTTGAGCTTCACCACTTTGTAGTCTAGGTAATCACACATTCTTCTAATCTGCCGATTCAGCCCTTGGGTCAGAATAATCTTAAACTCATACTCGCTCACTTTTTCTACATGGCATTTACGTGTAACCGTTTCTAAAATCGGCACCCCATTACTCATCTTTCGAATAAAGAATGGGTTAATCGGACGGTCAACGGTAACGAGGTACTCCTTTTCGTGATTATTTCGAGCACGAAGTATTTTATTTACAATATCACCGTCATTGGTTAAAAGGATCAACCCTTCACTTGGCTTGTCCAATCGACCAATAGGAAAAATTCGCTTTGGATAGTTTATGAAATCAATGATGTTATCTTTTTCAACGCCTGTGTCAGTGGTGCAAACAATACCTATAGGCTTATTTAATGCCAAATACACGTAATCTTCAGCTGATGGAGAAACATTAGAGCCATCCACGCAAACTTCATCACCTGCTGTAACTTTGGTGCCCATCTCTGGAACTTTCCCGTTTATGGTTACACGACCTTCTTCAATTAATTTGTCAGCTGCTCTTCGCGAGCAATAGCCAACTTCACTTAAGTATTTATTGATTCTAGTCGTTTTTACTTCTTCCATTTTACTGCTGATTTGGGATTGCAAAGAACGGTAAATTTGAGCTATTCACTTATTTCGTAACCGATTTCTATCAGCTTTTGAATGGTTTTCCAATTTCTAGTTGTGGCCACCACATTAAGTTTGTTCTCAATCAAATTATTCGTCAGCTTTGAGTTTCCTGCCCGATCAGCGTATTTCAAATAGATAAACTGATGATCGATATGGTATTCGTCATTTTTAATGTCAAAACGTATCATGCGTTCTAATCGATTAGACTCGGGAAGTGTTTTTAAAAAGCTTCCGTACTTCTTTTCAATTGGCGTATCTGTCAAATGAAATGGATTTTCTTTTTCAATACGGATAAGCTCAAGATGTGCAATGACAATAACCTGAACGGATAATTGAAACTGTTCTAAAATAAGTGATTCAATTGCTTTTTCTATTTCGTGAGGCGTCATATTTTCGTATTGAAATACGATATTTCCACTTTGAATATAAGTCGTCACGTTTGTCAACTTTAGTGCTTCTAAAGCTACTTTAAGTTCTTTCATAAGCAGCTTATTTTTGCCACCAACATTTATTCCTCGAAGTAAAGCGATATAGGTTTCCATTTTATAGAGGTGTTTTGATCCAAGTAATTAAATCCGGTATGTCTACAATGCTCCATGAATGTGGATGCCGCCTTCCATCAGCTCTGTAACCGCTATTTTGTGTTTCAATTAGGGTTAAGGATTGGAACGTTGACTGTTGGTTTTTTACAAACTTTCGAAGCGCATAAGAGTTGGTTTGATTAAAATCAGCTTGTCGATTTTCTTTCCACCAAATACTATCAGGTTCGGTATATAATCGAATTTTTATACTTTTTAAGTCATTAAGGTTAGTGTAAGTGTTGGTCGCATTTACAATAGGGGATATGGAATTAAATGCTGATGCCGGCGCTGACTTTTCTCCTGATAAACTATCTAAGAGGTCAATTAGCATAGTGGATTCAGCAACCGAAGGTTCAGAAAAGTTTCGTTCAACATTTAAAAGCGATGATTGATAAATATTCCACAAATCAATTGGTGGGTCTACCGCAAAGACACCGGAAGGCAAATAAGTATTTCCTTCTTTTGTTAAGTGGTTGGCTAGAAGTAACGCTACATTCCCACCACCTGAATAACCTCCAAAATAGATTTGCTCTGTTGGTAGCTGATAATAATTGATCATATCATTTACAAAAGTGGTTAGCATCTTCAATTCATTGGTGTCTAGTGTTAAGCGCAAATTAAAATTAAGCAGCACTACTGAAATGCCATTCTCGTAAGCACTATCTAATACCTTAAATTCTGATTTTGTGTGTTCTAAATCACAAGTGAAACAAGGGAATACAAATAGGGTAGCTGCTTGTTCTTTTGCATAGTGGATTTCAAATTCGTCGGTTTGGATAACGTTATCTTTTTCACTTTCTGTTACTTCTGATTGATTGCTAGTGCTACAGGAGTAAAGTAAGACGGATAAAGTATAAAGGAGCAGGCGTTTCATATCTTTTTTTTACGAAGGTAATGATTGCAATACGCAAACCTACAAATCTCCGTTTGAAGGCTTATGATTAGTTTGCAACAGCCGATGGGAAGTCCTATTTTTGGCAGAACCGTATAAATACTTTTTCACTTGTCGAAGCAGCCAATTCACGTCTTATTTTTGCCCAAATGGTATCCCAATAAATTGGATCCATTTGATGGTAATTTCGTAGAAAATCATGCGCATGCAGTGAAAAAGTACGCCAAGGTATCGGTTATTTTTGTGCATTCAGAAGAGCGGGAGAATGCTGATTTTTCGCTTACTCAAATGATGAATAACGGGATTACAGAGATTCGTGTTTTCTTCAAAAAATCGAATTTAGGAGTTTCTTTTCTAAATAAAATTCAAACAACTTTTCGGTACTTTAATGCTCAATTAATTGCCTACAAGCAATTATTAAAGACCTCCGGAAAACCTGACATTTCTCACATTCATGTTTTGACAAGGTCTTCGTTATTAAGTTTATATCTAATGGTATTTAAACAAATACCTTATGTGGTAACTGAACATTGGTCTGGGTATTTGCCAATTAACGGAGCGTATAAAGGTTGGCTAAAAAAGAGAGGCACAGAGCTGGTTGTAAAGTCGGCTAGTGGATTGTCTACCGTTTCTAAGCAATTGGAAAACGCCATGCTCGCTCATGGGTTAAATGGGGATTATCAGATTATTCCCAACGTAGTCGATACCGAACTGTTTCGGCCACTAGCAAAAGACCATAAAATGATTGACATACTTTTCGTCGGGAACTTGCTACAAACCCCTAAACGTATCCTTGATATTATCGAGTCTATGCACTTTTTAAAACAGCAAGAGGTTGAATTTCAACTTTCGATTTATGGGAGTGGCGAAGATGAGCAGAGTTGTAAGGAGCTAATCGCTAAATTGAGCTTAGAAAATGAGGTCAGCCTGATGGGAACACTTCCACGTAAGGGAATAGCCGAAGTCATGGGTAAATCAGATTTTTTGATTTTATTCAGTGAATTCGAGAACCAACCGTGCGTGCTCAATGAAGCTATGGCTTGTGGAATACCGGTGATTGCGCCAGATATACCCGGAATAGCAGAACGATTAACGCCCGATGTGGGTTTAATGATTCCAACAGGCGATAATGAAGCTTTTAAAACAGCATTGTTGGAAATGTGCCAAACCTATAAAGATTATAAAACTGAATGGGTGAGGGAACGAGCCATTGACCAATTTAGCGAAGAAGTTATTGGTAAACAATTTATGGATCTTTACGAATCCGCGCTAAAATCATGAATTCAAAACGAGATATCATACGGTTTGGGATCATGGTGGACAGTCTTCAATTGAAAAATTGGCAGATAAAGGCCATTGAACGATTAATTGCAGAAGACGAAAATGAGTTCGTGGTTATTTTTCTACCAAAAGAAACCAAATCATACAGCGCTAAAGGGTTGCCAATTGGATATCGATTTATAGAGCGGCAGCTGCGTAAACTTTCACTGTTGCAAACCGATTCTATTGAGGACCAATTTGATGAAGTCCCAAAGGAAAAATTGGCAATAGAGAAAAAGGGCCATTCAAACTACCTCACCACTGAAAGCATTGAGGCAGTTGCACAGCACCAATTGGATTTTATCCTTCGATTCGGTTTTGGTATTTTAAGGGGTGAAGTTCTTGATATTCCAAGGTATGGTATTTGGTCGTTTCATCATGGCAATCCTGAACTTTACCGTGGTGGACCACCTGCTTTTTGGGAGTTTCTACATGAACATCCTACTAATGGACTAATTCTTCAAAAGCTTACCAATGAGTTAGATGCAGGAGTAATATTACGCCAAGCAACCGTAAAACGGATAAGTCATTCCTACGCTGCCCACCATGATCGCTTATTTGCATTGGGTATTGATTTTCCGAGATGGGTGGCGAATGCCATTCGAAACAATCATCCTCAGCTATGGGAGCAAAAGGTGACCCAAAAAGGTCCCATTTATAAGGTTCCGAGTAATTGGAAGGTGTTGGCGTTTTATGTGAAGCTTTTCAAGGCAAAACTTGCTTTTCATTACCGTCAATTGTTCCGATTTGAAATTTGGAACATTGGAGTAGCTCCTGTAAATGACTTATCAAAAGTCAATTGGGCTCCACAGCAAGGCTCATCGACTTATCAAGCTGATCCATTTATGGCCAAAGATGGAACGGTGTATTTTGAATTATATGACTATGCTAGTGGTAAGGGAGAGATAGCTTGTCGATCATTTAAAAATGATGTTTGGGGAGATGTGGAGACGGTATTAAAATCGGACCTTCATTACTCTTATCCTTTTGTGCTCGAAGTCGATAACCAAAGATATCTGGTGCCAGAGCAATATCAGGCAAATGAAGTAGCATTGTATTCGCAGGAAGGTGAGGGATGTAACCCTCAAAAGCAATTACTAAAAGGGGAGTGGGTAGATGCTACACTATTTGAGCACGACGGTTTATTTTGGCTGTTTGCGTCTCCAAAGCAACACTCAAACGAGGAGTTGCATTTATTTTATGCACATGCACTAGATGGAGATTATCAATCTCATCCCTTGAATCCGGTCAAGATTGATATTGCTAGTTCACGACCGGGTGGGAAATTGTACACGGATGATCAGGGGCGATTAATTCGACCTAGCCAGAACTCTACCTATACCTACGGAGGCGCTATTACATTAAATCACATTACAGCGTTAACTACTAAAACTTATGCTGAAGAGCGAGTAGGGGCAGTTTATCCCCAAATGGATAGCACTTATCCTAAAGCGCTGCATACCTATGGCACAGTGGGTGATTATGCGGTCATTGATGGGAAAACGTATCGGTTTGTTTGGTCAGCTTTCAAACGAGAGCTTAAAAGAAAGTTTAATCGATTATTTTAGGACTTTTTTGTAAAACCCGCCACAATCAGCGAAGTGATGATTCCCATAATCGGCGCTCCCATAGTAGCTTGTAAAATATAGCTTTTTAGGTTAAAGTAATCAGCAGCTTGCTTTTCAGTCATTAAACCCTGCTCGATGCTGTATGCAGATACATTCGCAAAGTAATCAGGAGTGATAAAAGTAGAAATCAAAAATTGAGAAGCAGGTGTAATAACCGTAACCACCGCTGTGATTATAAGTCCAGAGACCAATCCTTGAGTGTAGGTCATTTTACCTTTGTAGAATGATTCTCTTTTATCCCGAAGGGCAAAGAAATAAATCAAAATAGCCGGTAGGGCAACAAGGTTGGTATAGGTGGCATGCTGATCGATGTAGACATCATGCAATCCCACTAACTTTTCCATTATCATCCAGAGGAGCATCATAATAATGAAGAAAAATGCCCACTTTAACTCAATTGTTCTATTTCTTAAAATCATTTTTTACGCAAGTTTGACTCGTACAAATGTATAAACTCTTTTCCGGACATTTTTTGAGTTAGCTTACCAATCAATTCGAAAGGCAATTCATTTACCTTTTTAAATCGGATACAGCTTTTACCCATATCGAGTTTGGTCGTACTATATTTCGGGTACTCGTCTACAAACCAACTCATCAGCTTTTCATTCATGTAAATCCCACTATGATATAAGGCAATGAAGTTTTTCTGAGAAGCAATATGAATAAACGGTAGCGGTAGCTCAGGTTTTACGTGGTATCCATCCGGGTAAACCGAATGTGGAATAACGTAGCCAATCATGCCATAATTGATACATTCTTCTACCTCAGAGCTCAGGTTTTCTTTAATTACTGTACGCAATTGTTGCATGGCTGCTTGTCGGTCTTCCGGGATTTTGGAGATATATTCTTCAGGATTACTGGCTTGTATTTGCATGGATTAAATGGTTGTTATAAATACTTGTCTTTTATTGTGTGCAAACTGAAAAATACACTTTCTCTCCTGTCAGCTTATCGTTCTTAAAAGGCATCAAAACCAAATAATGCCTAGAGATATCAATCACCTTATAAACCAAATAATTATCTTTATTGCTATTAGGTGTTAGATAAAGCAGGCGTGATTTCGGACGGGTGGAGTACTTTCCAATTTCCACTTTTCCATCTACCTCATAAGTCACCTCTTTGTTGTCGTAGGCCATAATTTTGAATGTTTCGTCATACCCTACGCTTTCACCTTTTTTGTTTATAAAACCATCAATCTGCCAACAGTTGCTCATATGGCTTTTTAAATCCTCTTCAAATGATTTTGCCTCCTCAACTTCATATGCCTGAACTTTATTATTGATGCTTTGAATGATTCTTTTCTTTTCTAATAACCTTAAAGAGGTGGGTTCAAAAGCTAACCCTCTATTAATCGTCGAATTAACTTTTCCATAGTTTCTTTGATTGTAATAATAATCAGCTAGCGACAAATACATCTCGGCTAAGTGATCAGCATTGTATTTTATTGTTGGATTACTTTTTAACTTGCCTTCGTAGGAACTTAATTGGTCCAAGCAATTATTGATATTGCCATAATTGATACACTCTATAATTACTTTCACTTGACAATAATTGTAGTACTCTTGGATGGTCGGATTATTTTCTAAAACTTCGAAAAGTTCCATATACTTCTCCAGAGAATCAATGTTTTCTTTGTGGTTTTTATCGTCTGCCATATGCTTAATAGCTACGTTATAAATAGATTCTTTGATTTCTAGGTTTTCAGGGTTTACTTCATGCGATATTTTTAACTGTTGAAGAGCTTCAGGATATTGCCGCTGAACTTCATACGTGTAGGCTAGTCGACTTCTGTAGTTAAATTCAAAATCGCTGATGTTTTTAGCTGTGTCAATAGCTGTTTTAAACTGCTCGTAATAATTTTTGTATGCTTCAATTTCAGGATGAACCACCATCAATTCATTTCCTACAAAGTTAAAGTGTGCTAATCCTAAAGCTTCAAACTGAGAACCTGCTTCATTTACGTTAAGGAATTTTGCTAAATATTTTGGATTAAATTCTTTATTTGATTCGATCTTGATTAGCACATTCAATAAAGCGTAATTATACATGAACTGAATGGTGGAAGAAGATGGATAAACTTGGAACGCTTTATCAATATAATAGGCGCCTTCGAAGTACTTTTCTTCATTGTAATTCTCTACGCCTTTATTATAATAAAGAAGAGCTGCAAGTTGAGTGCTATTGATTACTTTATTCTGGTCATAATATTGGTCAAATAGCTTTTCGATTGGATTGTTTTCGTACTCTTCTTCAGAAATTAGCTTGTTTGATTTAAGATAGATCACATATTCCTTCTGAGTTTTGTAGTCAAAAGTAATAGTTCCTTGAGTGGGTAAGGTCGTCTCTATCAGAATTTTTTCATCTTTTGGATCTGCAATTAAATACACATGCGTTGGGGTTTCCCTGATTTCATAATCAATTTTAAATTCATCTAGAATTAGTGCATATAGTGCAGTAGCTGATACACAATTATATTCACCTCTAGTAAATAAAGAATTAAAGTCAGCATCAATAACATACTTATTTAGTTTTGCATCGTGGATCTCCGAATAGATCGTTTTGATTTGTTTTTTCTTACTCTTGGTTCTTAGTTTTTCAGGATTTAAACTATTGTAGAGTTCTTTTATTTGTTTTGGAATGTCAACATCGTTGCCCTCTTGGTAATCAAGAGCGATCATTATCTCTAAAGGGTCAACCGAAATAGAATCTGCAAGTTTTGTAAATATTTGCTCTTCGTAGTTAGATTTAAACTGTGTGCTATCTTGGCAGTAACCGTTAACTAGAAAAACAAATAGGAGTAGGAATAAAAAGGAGGGTGTTTTGTACATGTAATGTCATTTTAAGACGTACAAAATACCAACAATCAATGGTTAAAACAATACTATCGCATCAATTTAAGATAAACGATAGGGACATACTGAGAATAATTCATTCATCATTATTGCACTGTTCTAAAATACCCATTTAGATCAACGACCATGGCCTCTATCACTGTTTTTATGTTTTGCGAAGTCGCTTCGGCCATCCTTATAGCATAGGTTTTGAGTAAATCGTTTCGATCATCATAGTCATGATCGATGAATTCAACTATTCTATTGGATTCAAAAGGGGATTCTCGAATCAAAACACCATTTTTCTTTAATTGATAGGTAGCTTCTAGCTCAGCGACGGCAGGTCCTGCTGTTCCAGTATAATCAATCGTACTTAAAAAAAATGAGCTACCAACATCTTTATAGGGTCCATAAGCTTCTACCTTTTTGAGGATTATTTCTAACTCATAATCAGCATCTAAACTATCTAGTTGATAATTCCCAGATCTACTTGATTCTTCTTTCAAATAATGCTTAAATGATTGTTCTATAGGTGTGTAAAAGCTAGAAAGTCCTTGGTAGCAGATTTTCTTAGATTTCCATATGTTTATGACAATCAACGGAATCATCCAGCCACTTTTTTTAGTTACCGAAGTTTTCTGGCGCACAGACTTATCAATGATCACTGCTTCTATATTAAGAGCGGTTGAACGTTTGTCCGATTTTATTTCACTATCAGGGTAATAGTTGATTATTGGCCGATAATAGCTAAATGAACGTTCCACTTTTTTGGTAGAAATACAGCTTGACGCTAGTAAGGCGATTATGATGATAAGAAGTAGATTGACTCTGGTAGTAATCATTATATAAATTAATTAGCGATTGTTTTCTGTTTTTCAGCCGCAAGTTTAATAGCTTTATTTCGCTCCAGCAGAAAGTTGGTCATGTATCTTTTAAGTATAACAGAATTTACCAACTTTCCTAAAAGTCCAAACGGAGCCTCAAAATAAAATTGATCTGTCATTGTAGTAATGCCATTGTTATGCGCAAATAAGTGTTCATGACGAATGGACTTAAACGCTCCTTTAACCATTTCATCTACAAAATAGGTTGGTGATTCTATTGCTGTAATTACAGTCGTCAATTGCTGTCGTACACCAAAATGAACCGCAGACCATGTTACCGATTCATTTAATGCTATTAAACCACTTGTTCTTCCAGCTATTGCTTTTTCTCTGCTTTTGGAGGCCGTTTTTTGATGAAAATCGATACTTCGAGATAAATCAAAAACTACTTGGACTGGTGCATTTATAATTGTAATAAGTTTGATGAGTGGCATAACTGCTGAATTAACGTTTACTGTGCTAAAGCAACATTACTTTTTTCATGGATGTTCCGACTTTTACGAAGTAAACTCCACGTTTAAATGACCATAAGTTGATTTCATTTACTTCTCCTTTAATTTGTTGATAATGCAGTAGTACTCCTCTTGAGCTGTAAATGAATAATGTTTCATTTAGCTGAGGGGTAGCGGTAATTAATAGTGTTTTTTCGTGGCTGGTTATTTCAATATTGCCAAAGGTGTTTTCAGGTAATTCAGTTAATAAGTAAGGGGTGCAATAGCTAGTGTCCACACAAATCCCTTTCGTAAGTTCAACAGCATAGATTCCGTTTGGCGGAGGGGTGAAAAATTGGGCATTAGCGCCAATAATAGGAGAGAAGCCATTGCGGCAGTTGAGCCATTTGTAACGGACACTGCTCTGCGCTGAAATGAGTAAGTTCCCACTAACCACAACATTCCTATTCAGCGTATCAGGATTTATAAGAACAATTGAGTCAGTAAACGAGCAGTTTAGCGAATCGGTTACTGTTAAAAAATAAGTGCCTGCAGATAGATTTGATAATGCAGCAGTGGTAGATTGATTGCTCCACTGATAGGAATAAGGGCTTTTACCTCCAATAGCTGTTGCTGAAATGCTCCCATCAGCAGAACCAGGACAGCTTTCTGTAGTTCGCGTAAAATTGAGGCTTAAAGGCAAAGGCTGTGAAACGCTAATGGAATTAGAAGTGGCAATGCAGCCATTACTATCTGTAATCGACACAGCATAATTACCCGATATAAGGTTGGTTCTGTTAGAATCTGTCGAGCTATCAGACCATATGTAGTTGTACGGTGGAAGTCCGTTTGATAAACTAATGTCGATAGCTCCGTCATTGAATCCAAAACAACTCACTTGCTGCACTCTACTAACCGAGACATTGAACGCAGGAGGTGTAGACAGGGAAACGGTGGCACTAGTCGTTTGATTAACAGCATCAGTTACCGTTACACTGTAATTTCCTGAGCTAAGACCTATAAGCTGACTCGAAGTAGAAGCCGTGCTCCAAAGAAAAGAGTATGGAGGGTAGCCTCCTGCTGCAGTGGCGAGTGCTGAGCCATCATAACCACATAGGCCTACATTTGTATTGATTGTAACAGAAAGTGCAGCTCTATTAGAAAAATAGAGTCTTATTACGGGTCTGCCCAGATAGGCATTGGTTGCTGTTACGTTGCTACAGCTTATATTTACGGCATCACTTCCTGAAATACATGAGCCATAAGAAGTAACTGAAGCATTAACAGCGGGCCCGCTGCTCGGGTTTGTAGAAGATGGTCGTGTACAAACATTGAATAGTAGATTATCAGTACCATTCCATACAAATGGAAGGCTCAGGGCTTGTTTATTCCAACCTGTTGAAAAAGTTAGGTTATAAGCAGAAAAAGAAGATCCCGTTCCATTTAGTGGTTGAAATCCTCCGCTGCTGCTGTTACTAAGTGATGATACATTTGTGGCGTGAATGGTTCCTCTTGCCGTTCCACCCACATTATTGAAAAAGCTAGATGGGGTTTTATAAAAAGCAATGGAGTCGATTACTCCTGCAGCTGCCCCTGCTGAAACTAAATCGCTTGAGCGGTAAAGGTATTGTGTTCGAATTCTTGAAGAAGAAAAGATATAAAACGGAGAAATTTCCCAAACTCCGGGAGATCCCGTACCACCAATTGTTACAACTTGAGACCGAAGTAGCATGTTGTTCGAGAGTAAAAGAAGAAAGAGCACATAATAACTACATCTGCAACTTGTTATACGACGCATCTTTATTGTTTCAATTAAGTAAAATAAAAGTATCTCCCAGTAAATCTACGAAACTAATAAACAGGTAGCGACCTTTATTTTTAGTTATCTTTTTTGAAAATAAATGGTTGACCTTTTTTAAATTCAAAATCAGCTTATATGACGCGTTTTTTTGAGCGAATAAAACCACCAATGCCCAATGTTATAAAATGAATATTACCATCAAGACCATTAAATGATTGTTCAAACTGTGGCAATGAATACCGGTAATTCAATTGCAGATAGGTCGCCGTTTCAGCGAAGCGATTGGAGTGGGTTACGAGGTTGTAATTTATCGCTAATCCTGCAAAGTAGGTAAGTTTCGCATTGTATTTTACATTATCATAACGTTCTTGATCAGAAAGATTTCCTTGAGAAGGAACTATTGAGGTAGTGCCAATTCCAATAGATGGTAATAAACTTAATTTGTTGTTTGCTTCAATAAGGTATGCTAAAGAAGTTTCAAACTGTGTTATATTAGAGCTATGGTTCTTTTCCCAAATGGTATCATTTTTTCTAAAATCGGCAGTAGGAGAGGTAATCCCTAAGTGAATTTTTAGATTTAAAACCACATTTTTGTACGCAGCTCCTGCACCTAACCCAAAACCAAACCCATTTTTAAAAATAGTTCCTAAGCTATCCGTGCTGCCATGATACCCAAACCCTACATCATAATGAAATCGCCAATTCGAAGTTTCATATCGTTCAACAATGTATTGCCTGATGTAATTATTGTACTTACTGTGTCGGTATTTAAATAAGAACTGATCAGCCCTTCTATTTGCTTCAGCCGTATAATCTTGATCTCGGTCGGATAACAGTATAAATGTCAATAAACTCGTGAAATCCTTTTCTTCAGGGATCAAGGTTGGATCGCTCATAATCCTTGTTTGAATGCTATTTTTTTCTTTTTTCAATTGGTCTCTCAATTCAAACGATAGTAGGTCATTATTTTGAAACCTAGCTTGGTCGTATCGCCGATTATATTGTTGATTAGCCATATTCCACTGTGTGTAAATAGAATCGGTACAAATCGTGTAGAAATTACCGATTGATAGGTTGATTAGTGTGCGTTCGTAGGCTGAAAGTGTTTCATAGTTAGGTTCAGCTTTACCAATACTATCTAAAAGCACAATGAGCTGTTGTACTTTATCAGCATTTCCTTCTTTGAGATTAATCAGTAAAAGGTCTCTGGATTTTTGTATGATTTCACCAACGGTTGTGTGCTGCTTTACTTCCGTCAGAAGCGCATTATTCTGAGCGTGAACAGAAGTTGAATAAAGCCATGTGATAAGCGAAAAAAAAGCAATAA
Organism: uncultured Acidiluteibacter sp.; assembly: GCA_965656555.1. Classification (GTDB taxonomy): domain Bacteria; phylum Bacteroidota; class Bacteroidia; order Flavobacteriales_E; family Vicingaceae; genus Acidiluteibacter. The sequence goes on from CBFHLF010000018.1 coordinate 17,257, forward strand.
AGTACTTCATACATTTAGTGTTTTGGGGTTCGTTAATGATTAATAATATCATTAATCAAGGCTGATCGGCTGTTAATAGGGAATTAATTAAAAGTGTAGCTTAAATTAAGATCGATGGCAATCAATCCATTGTCTAACGTCAATTGAGTTGGGTAATTGCTTCCCTGACTGTAAGGTGTAAAAAAGATTCCGCCCATAAAACCTAAAGAAGTAGGAGAGTCATAGTCGTAAAAATTAAAAGCAACTAGTGTCTTTACACGCGATATTTCAATTGGTGTAGGTAAGCTGATGTTAACAGGAACGCTATTGATGTTGGGATATGCAGGATCGTTTTTCCATAACTGTTGAGATCCGGCTTGAGTGATGGTGATCTGCAAATCTGGTGCGCTTCCTGGTAAACTTCCACCATCCCAACTATTACCCGAACTTCTTACCAATGGAAATCGATTTACTACCATCGAAGTAATGAAAACAGATTTAGGAACCGGAGGATCTATAAACGTTAAGGCAGGCTCTTGACTATCTATACATGTTCCATCTAGGCAATATTGTCCTTCTATACAGGTAACATCATAACAAGGGTTTAAGTCGGCCTTGCCACATCCTGCGCAGCACAGTAAAACTGTAATTAAAATGCAATATAAATACGTCTTTGACATGGCTGAGGATTAAGGAATGTAATTAAAAATAGAAGGGAGTGATTCTAGCTGTGTAATATCATCGTATAACGTAATTTCAAACGTTTCCTTCAAACCACAAGGAACTGTTATTTTGAGGTCTGATGTAAAAGCTTTATTGATTCTTCGTGCAAACAGTGGATCTGTTTTTATTACGAAGTGAGTATAATTTAAATCAGGAGGAATGTTTGTACTATTCACTCTTAAATCTATTTCTATGGTTTCGCACCCAAGTTGACGGACGTTAAAAACCTCTACATAATCCACTATTTCTAAGTCATAAGGGTTTTCTAGGAAAACGTCCTCCAAAAGGTTCTCCTCTTCACACGAAATGAAAGAAAGGAGAAACAATAAATAACATAATCGTTTCATCTAGTCTAGTTTTAATGTTAGTGAAAAACCACTTGTTTCTGGAGAGGTAAAAGGAGTAAGCTTTAACTTACTCAATAGTCGTTCCTCTTGATATGTTGGCTTTTGGAGTCGTGCAGAAAACCTCCAACCAAAATAGGTCATAACAGCGGCAGCAGCAGAAGAAATGACCAATCGGTTTCTATTTTGAGTAATATAATCGGTCGCATCATTATAGTTTCTTTTATATTGGTTGAATGACCCTTTATGGTAATTGATATCTGCCGGATAAATCGATTGGTCGTAGTTTGATTTTGCTTCTAGTGCTAAGCGTTCAAAGTCGGTTGCATCATCTGAATAACTATTAATATTTGATAAATAGTTATTAGCCAAAACAAGATAGATTGCAGGTGTTGCGTAGCGCAATAGAATCCTTTTTAAGTAGTAATCTACTTTTTTGGCTCGGTAGGTTTTATAATCATCGGTATACGGAAGTTTAAAAGAGAGGGAAGTGATGGAACCCGGTTTAACCCTTACTGTTTTGGTCATTAATTCTCTTTTGGGAGCCCAGCCAACTATTTTATAAACACCGGTATCTAAGGTGTAGAATTTATTAAAATCTAGTTTTGCTTTATCGAGTTTAATAATGGTGCTATCCTGACTTGCAAAAACCCTCAGCTCTCCTGTGCTTTGGCCATAAGCTGCAGTACACATCAAGCTAAAGGCCAAAAGCCATAGAGAAAGTAAACGGTACATAGGTTAATTTTGTATTAGCGTCTTGCTAATCGATTAGCTATCAAAGCTATTGATAAATCTATTTAGAATCAATCAAAATACCTTACTTAGGCAACAGTGGTTAATTTGGGTGGAAGAGAAGGTTTACCTATTCTTCTTAAAATTCTCTGCTTGCTCAAAAATCTCTTTATATACTTCATCTTTAGCAGCAGGAGGATAGTCATTTTCGGCTAAAAGAATAATTAAATCAACTTTTAATTCCGCTTTTATATCGTCTCTAAAATTCCAATCCGTGTATTTGGCTTTATCGTCAACCACTTTTTTAACTTCTTTAGCTAGTATTAGTAGTTTCTCTTCAGGATAATCAAAATCATATTTATGGGCAATTGCTTTGAGAATGTCATAGAATGCTTTCTCTTCAAAGTCGATACCCATGCCTTCAAAGGAATTTTTCTCGTTGACTAGCTCATGGTACAAATTGATAATCTCATCTGTAAAATCTTCTAAAACAATCCCTTCTAAAGTGTCTGCTTTCCGTTCATTGTAGCGTTCTACTAACTCTTGTAGTTTTTTAGAAAAGTTAACGCCACCCATTTTATTGAGAACTTTGAACTGACTAATTGCTTTAGCCAACAATAATTGAAGTAGTTTAAACTTCGTATGGGGCATTTTAATTTTATCAATTTTTGCCAAATAGGCCTCGTCAAATAAATCAATTTCGGATTCATTTTCATCTCCTAGTTTAAAGATTTCTTCAACTCCTTCACTTAGAATCGCTTCTTTAATCATCTCCCGAACTTTAGTATTCATCTGCTCAATATCGGGAGCTTCGCCTGTAGTTATTTTTCTTATAATGGAGCGAATGGCTAAGTAAAAATGAATTAAATCTCTCGTTTCTTGGGTTAGTTCTTCACTACCGCAACAAACATCATAAGCGGCCTTCATGCGCTGTACCAACTTCAAAAATCGGTGTTCTGTGTCTTTCGATTTTTGAACATGCTCTACTGCTAGCTTTAAGCAATTCAATTGTTGTAATGGACTACCAGTGAAGTATAAAGTAGAATCGAATTGATGATAGATTTTACCAATTAAATCCAATTGGTCTCTAACCGTAACCAATGATTTAGCGATGTCTTCGAAGTTACTCGTATCCGTTTTAGAATACTTTTTAAGCGCCAAGTTCATGTGGTTCTTAATTCCTATGTAATCTACCACCAACCCTTTGTTTTTACCCTCAAACTTTCGGTTAACTCTTGAAATGGTTTGAATTAAGTTGTGTTGTTGAATCGGCTTGTCAATGTATATGGTATCCAAAAAAGGAACATCGAATCCGGTTAACCACATGTCCACCACTATGGCAATTTTAAAATTCGATTTCTCATTTTTAAACTGTCGATCTAATTCTTTGCGTTTTTCTTTAGAGCCGAGCATTTCATATAACTCTTTCGGGTCATCTTTGTCACGCGTCATAATTAACTGAACGCGTGGCATTGGTTTTATTTCCTTTTGCTCTCGTTCTGTTAATTCAGTACCATCGGCTGCTACTTTTATCTCTGCCCATTCAGGTTGTAAAGCGATTACTTCTTTATAAAAGTTATAAGCAATCTCTCGGGAGCTAGAAACAAATAACGCTTTCTCTTTTACCGTAGCTCCTTCACTAATTCGGCGTTTGTAATGAGCTACAAAATCATCAGCTACTGCTTTTATACGATCCGGATCA
>CBFHLF010000019.1:0-20267 GCA_965656555.1 uncultured Acidiluteibacter sp.
AAGCTAATGGAGTAATTGTGTAATATCCCTCATATAGCTCAGAACCAAACGTAGTAAACACTTCATCAACAACTAATTGATTTCCTGCACCTTCTACAACAGCAATATCATCAATCATCCAGAAATAGTGAGAAGAAGATTGGAAAAATCTTAAGTAGATAGTATCCTCACCTGCAGCAACAGAAGATATGTTAATTTCTGCATCTTCAGTTACGTTAGTGTTAGCTTGACGACCGAATTTAGCATCAAAAGAAACGAAATTCACACCATCATTAGATACTTGCAACTCTAATTGCTCAGTTGAAGCACAGCAATATCTTTGCGCTTGTCTCCATCTCAACAATACATTACCTACAGGATTAATAGCAATAGGACCTGATGTTAAAGTCGCTGCCATATTAATAAAACCTGCAGGAGGCGTTGGTGTATTGTACAAATCAGAAGGCATTGAAGCAAATCCATTTGCTGCAGTTGCCGAGTTAATAACAGGGATGGTTGATGAATACTGTCCGCCTGGTGCAGCAGTAGTATAAATCCAATCAAACCCATTTGAGTTAGGATCTACTGAAACCCATCCATTAGCTGAAAAACCTCCACCGAAATCTTCGTAAAACAAAGTATCTCCTTGAGCCTTTGAAATATTTGAAATAGTAGATGCTTTTAATTCTTCTGCCGAAGCAGGAGCTGGCTTCATAGCAACTTCATTTGCAGCCATTCTGCTCTGTTGAGCAAAAGAAGCAACTGAAGCTAACATCAAACCACCTATTAAAAAGTAATTCTTTTTCATTTTGTGTGTTTTAAGTTAAACAATTATAATATCAACCCTAAAGTTAAGACTTTTTTTACAAAGTGAATATTTTTTGAAAAAAACTTTAACCCAAGGTTAAATGAACTGCATGAAATTTATTGCGCCACCAACTCTTCTTCATATTCAGATATTGGTATACAGCTACACACCAAGTTTCGATCGCCAAATGCATCGTCTACACGTTTCACAGAAGGCCAAAACTTATTTTGTTGCACGTAACTTAATGGATAAACTGCTTTGGTTCGCGTATATGGATATTTCCAGTCTTCGCTTACCACTTCGTCCAGTATGTGTGGTGCATTTTTCAATACATTGTTTTCTTTATCAGCCAAACCATTCTTGATGGCCTCCATTTCAGTATAAATAGACAGCATCGCCTGTATAAACTTGTCTAACTCTGACTTACTCTCACTTTCTGTAGGCTCTATCATTAAAGTGCCATTTACAGGAAATGACACGGTAGGCGCGTGGTAACCGTAATCAATTAAACGCTTTGCAATATCTACAACCTCTACTCCGGAACTTGCCTTAAAACTTCTACAGTCAAGGATCATTTCGTGCGCTACAAATCCGTTTTCTCCTTTATAGAGAACATCAAACTTCTCTTCTAGAATAACACGCATGTAGTTGGCATTTAGAATAGCAAATTCTGTACTCTCTCTTAAACCAATGGCCCCTAACATACGAATGTATGCGTAAGATATCGTTAAAATTAAAGCACTACCAAATGGCGCTCCTGATATTGGCGTGATGGCTTTATCACCGCCCGTTGCAACTATTGGGTTAGTTGGTAAAAATGGAGCTAAATGTGCTACTACTCCAATAGGTCCCATTCCTGGACCGCCACCACCGTGAGGAATTGCAAATGTCTTATGTAAGTTCAAGTGGCAAACATCGGCACCAATAGCAGCAGGATTGGTCAACCCAACTTGTGCGTTCATGTTCGCACCATCCATATATACCTGACCACCATGTTCATGAATGATAGATGTGATTTCTTTTACAGAGCTCTCAAAAACACCATGAGTAGATGGATACGTTATCATCAAACAAGACAGTTCGTTCGAATACTGTTCTGCTTTGGCTTTCAAATCTTCAACATCGATATTACCGCGTTCGTCACACTTAACAACCACCACTTTCATACCAGCCATTACAGCAGATGCAGGATTGGTTCCGTGAGCGGAAGATGGTATCAATGCAATTTTTCGCTGGTGATCCCCACGATCTTTATGATAGGCTCGAATAACCATCAATCCAGCGTATTCTCCTTGTGCACCTGAATTAGGCTGTAAAGATGTTTTAGCAAAACCGGTAATTTCCGAAAGGTATCGCTCTAAATTATGAAGCATTTCTGTGTAACCCTCCGCTTGATCTAAAGGTGCGAACGGGTGCAGATTATTAAACTCTGGCCAACTCAATGCAAACAACTCAGATGCAGCATTCAGTTTCATGGTACATGAACCCAAAGCTATCATCGAATGCGTAAGAGACAAATCTTTATTTTCTAGTCGTTTAATGTAACGCATCATATCGGTTTCCGAATGATACTTATTAAACACCTCATGCGTTAAATAATCCGTGGTACGCTGCATATCAGCTTCGATAGCTAGACCATTAATATCCTCTCTAGTGATCACTATTTCTTTGCCTACTAGCTGTGCAAACACATTAGCCAATTCATTTAAATCATCTAACTCAACAACCTCATCTAGCGTGATTGAAACGTGCTGGTCGTCTACTTTTCTAAAGTTCATTTCAGCTGCCCAGCCTGCTTTCATGACTTCGTCAGCGCTTAGTGAAGCCGTATTCACGTTAATGGTGTCGAAGAAATTTTTATTTTGAGTAGCAAAACCTAACTGCGCTAATTTTTCTGAAAGCGCTTTGGTATACTGATGTATTCCTGTTGCAATCTTACGAATACCCTCTGCACCATGATAACAAGCGTACATGCCTGCCATTACAGCAAGCAACACCTGAGCCGTACAAATATTAGAGGTAGCTTTATCTCGTTTAATGTGCTGCTCTCTAGTCTGCAAGGCCATTCGCATGGCTTTATTTCCGTTTGCATCAACTGAGACTCCTATAATTCTTCCAGGTATACTTCTTTTATAAATTTCTTTAGTTGCAAAATAAGCTGCATGTGGACCTCCGTAGCCCATTGGCACACCAAAACGCTGAGTTGTACCAACAACTGCATCTGCTCCCCATTCTCCAGGCGCATCTAACAGTGCTAAACTCATGATATCAGCAGCAACAACCAACAGCGCATCATTTGCTTTTACCTTCTCTGCAAATGTTTTGTAGTTGTATACTTCACCATTTTTAGCAGGGTATTGAACAATAGCACCAAACGTCATCTCATTGAATTCTACTGTTTCGTGATTTCCAACAACCAATTCAATACCTAATGGCTCTGCTCTCGTTTGCAGCAGTGCAATCGTTTGAGGCAAAACCAATTCAGAAACGAAAAATTGATTCGCTCCTCGTTTTTTAGCCTCTCTACTTCTGTTACCAAAAAACATAATCATCGCCTCCGCAGCAGCAGTGGACTCATCCAATAAAGATGCATTGGCCAACTCCATACCCGTAAGGTCAGAAACCATTGTTTGAAAATTCAACAACGCTTCTAATCGACCTTGTGCAATTTCTGCTTGGTAAGGTGTATATGCCGTATACCAACCCGGATTCTCTAAAATATTTCGTTGAATAACACCAGGCAACTTAGTACCGTGGTAACCTAAACCAATGTACGATTTATACAATTTATTTTTTCCACCCAGTTGCTTGAGGTGTTTAATAAATTGAAACTCACTCATGGCTTTTGGCACATTCAATTCTCCGTCTAATCGAATATTTGAAGGGACTGTCTTTTCAATCAATTCCTCCATAGAATTTACTCCGATTGCGTCCAGCATTTGTTGAATCTCTTCAGCTCTTGGACCGATATGTCTTGATTTAAACTCCGCGGTTGTCATCTACTCTCTGGTGTTAAGTTAAAATTTGTGCGCAAATATACTGATACTAAAATTGTTTCTAGTGGTTATAAGAGAGGTATTTTATGCTTGAAGCTACGCCCTTTTACGCAGCTCTAAACAAAGATTTAACCTAACTCTTGGAACCCTGAGTTAACAATAAATTTGATTTAATACGATTAGAAACAACTTCAACAAGTAGAAGTTTTTTCGGGTCAACTTTTTCTTTGTTCAAAACAGTAACTTTGTTGTCTATTTAATCGATTTGAGGTCATTCTTTACATCTACGCTACGCATTTTTACCTATGGAAATATCTACGTCTCAGGGGCAGCAGCATCCCTTTACGTAGTTAATTCCAGATTAATCGGCGATGACCACATTGACTTCAAAATGGTCCTCTTTATCTTTTTAGCAACACTTCTCGCTTATAATTTCCAGCGATTGCATCGAATAAAAAAAGGGATGTCGATTACCTCTGAACGCTTGAATTGGATAAAAAAGCGCAAAAAAGCCCTTACCACGACTAATGTAATCTCCATAATCTGCATGGTTAGTATTGGCATTTCTTTCGATCCTAAACTAGGAGTATTGCTTCTTCCAATTGGAATAGTTTCACTTTGGTATGTAAAAGGAATAGGAATCATTCCACCACTTCGAAATATCCCTTATATCAAAGTTTTCATTATTGGGATTACTTGGTCAGTTACTACTGTAGGCTTACCAATAATGACATTTCGGGGAGTACCGGACTTTGCGTTAGCTTTACTGGCAATCGTATTTTGCTTTGTAGTGATTCAAACCATGCCCTTCGACATGCGCGACTGTGAGTTGGATAACGTTTTGGGCGTAAAAACGTGGGCACAACAGCTCAGCTTTAAAATGAGCAAATGGATCATCATGCTATTGAGTTTAGCACTTTTTAGCACAATTTTTATTGCGATTCAATTAAATGCAATCGATGAACAATTTATCATCTACGGATACGCCACATTGGCCGCCATTCCTTTATTTGTATTACTTAATAAACGTAGAGGAGAAATGTACTATTCATTGATTATTGAATCTATCCTGTACTTTCCTTTTATCTTTTACTTTTTAAAATAAAAAAGCGGAACCTGTAACCTATTGGTCGCAGCATTCCGCATTTGCTTTTTCTATTTTGTCTCTATACTTAGCTAAGCATTCCTTTAACAATTCGCGATATATCTTTTCCATCCGCTTTGCCTGCTAACTTCTTAGTTGAAGCGCCCATCACTTTTCCCATATCAGCTGAAGAAGTAGCTCCGAGCTCTCCGATTATAGCGGTAATTTCTTTTACCAACTCCTCTTCACTCATTTGTTTTGGAAGATAGTGTTCAATGATTACCGCTTGCTCCAACTCATCATTGGCCAAATCTTCTCTTCCTTGAGATTTGTAAATATCGGCAGCTTCTTTTCGTTGCTTCACCTGCTTTTGCAGCATTCTCACCTCTTCTGCCTCCACATCTTTAGCACTACCCTTTTCGGTAGCAGCTAATAATAGAGCTGATTTAATGGCACGAAGTGCAGCCAACTTAGGTTGATTGCGCTCTTTCATCGCCGTTTTTATATCGTTGTTGATTTGTTCTGTTAGGGTCATCGTTTTGTAATTTTAATGAATGACAAAGATAAAAAAAGCCATTCGATCACTAACAAATTTAGGACGAATGGCTTCGAAATTTTTATTTGTCGATTGGTTAATCTACATTGTCATGTAAGAATGAATTATTCTGACGCAAAGTCGTTTTATTTTCATCATCCTCAGAAAGAGTGTATCGAGACACATTTGATTCTGATGAGTGTGGCGTAGCATCCAATCGAATATTTCGTCGCTTATATGCAGGCTCATTTTCTAGATCGTTGATACCGCCAGGCGTCTTCATCTTCAAATTCATGCTCTTCAACTTCAATACACGCTCTTGAGCGCGTCGCATTTGCTCTTCGTCGCTCATTGTTTTGCGCTGAAAAGGAGCTGATGAGTCATCATTTGCTTCTTCGATATCTTCTTCTAACGTATGTCGAATAATTTCCGGCTCAGGCTTTTTAGCTTCAGGTTCTGGTTTTGGTTCTGGTTTCTTAATTTCAAATTCAAAACTAACCTGACTTTCTGACGATTTTAAAAAGGGCTCATTAGCAGTAGATTCTTCCTCTTTCTCTTTCTTAGGTTCATCACCTTCCACTTGCTGTGTAATGTTGGTTTTTACCTCATCTTCTAGTCTTCTAACTATTTTTTTTGGTTCTTGATTTGTAGCTGATAAATCAATCGCTGCCTTCGATCCAAATCCAGTCGCTACAATTGTTACACTAACTTTATTCCCTAGTGATTCATCAATTCCATTACCCCAAATAATATCAGCACTATTTCCGGCTTCTTCTTGAATGTATTCCGTAATCGAATCAATTTCATCCATAGAGATCTCATCTTCGCCAGAAGTAATATTTAGCAGAATATACTTCGCACCTTTGATCTCATTATCATTCAGCAGTGGAGATGCCATAGCTTTAGTAACCGCAGTAATGGCTCTATCATTCCCTTCAGCACTTGCTGAGCCCATGATAGCGGTTCCACCGTCTTTCATCACTGTTTTAACGTCTTCAAAATCCACATTAATGTATCCTGCAACAGTAATAATCTCTGCGATCCCTTTTGCTGCAACAGTTAATATATCGTCTGCTTTAGAGAACGCTTCTGACATTTTTAGGTTACCATACATTTCTCGCAACTTATCGTTACAAATAATGAGCATGGTATCTACATTCTCACGCAACGACTCTAGACCTTCATCTGCCTGCATTTTACGTCTACGACCTTCAAAAGAGAAAGGAATGGTAACGATACCTACCGTTAAAATTCCCATTTCTCTGGCAGTTTGTGCAATAATTGGAGCAGCACCTGTACCAGTACCACCACCCATTCCTGCAGTTATAAATACCATTTGGGTATTATTAGCGAACAACTCTTTCAAATCATCTACATTTTCAATCGCTGAGTTTTTACCTACCTCAGGATTTGAGCCCGCTGCTCTACCTTCGGTTAGCGTTGCCCCTAACTGAATTTTATTTGGAATCGGGCTAAGATCTAACGCCTGCTGATCGGTGTTGCAGATAACAAAATCTACCCCTGTGATACCTTGGTTATACATGTGATTTACAGCGTTGCTTCCGCCGCCGCCAACACCTATCACTTTGATGATAGACGATTGCTCTTTTTGTAAATTAAAATTCACCATACTCATACGACTGATTTTATAGTTCTATTCTGCTAAAATTTTCTTTCTAATACTTAATCTTCTTCTTCAAAAAACTGCTTCCCCTTGCTTAAAATACTCTGGAAAAAGCCGCCTTTTGTTTTGTCTCCTTGGCGCACCGTGCCGGCATCAGGAGTATTATCTACTTGTCGATTTTGTTTGTTTTTCAACTTTTCTAATCGTTGAAAACCCTTTAATACTAAACCCACACTAGTTGAGAACATTGGACTGGTAACTTCGTCCGCATTTCCTTTTGCGAGGTATTCATTTGGATAACCTATTCTTGTATCCATTCCGGTAACGTATTCAAATAATTGACCGACGTGTCTCAACTGAGCCCCACCTCCTGTAATTACCATACCAGCAATCAATTTATTCTCATACCCAGAGTTTTTAATTTCGTAGTAAATACTTTCAATAATCTCCTCTAATCGGCATTGAATAATGTTTGCCAAATTTTTAATGGATATCTCTTTGGGCTCTCTTCCTCTTAAACCAGGAATTGAAACAATCTCATTTTCTTGGCTCTCATTAGCTAAAGCTGAACCAAACTTCACTTTTAACAGCTCTGCTTGATTTTTTATGATGGAGCAACCTTCTTTAATATCCTCGGTAATGACATTTCCACCGAAAGGAATCACTGCTGTATGTCGAATAATTCCATCTTGAAAAATAGCAACGTCAGTAGTTCCACCGCCAATATCAACCAATACAACTCCCGCCTCTTTTTCTTCTTGACTCAACACCGCCTCTGATGAAGCCAGTGGTTCAAGAATCAGCTCCTGCATCTCCAATCCAGCCTTGTGGATGCACTTGGAAATATTCTTAGCGGCTGCTACCTGTCCTGTTATGATGTGGAAATTTGCTTCCAATCGAATACCTGACATACCAACAGGATCCTTAATCCCTTGCTCATTGTCTACAATAAACTCTTGTGGCAACACATCGATTATTTCCTCTCCAGGAAGCATTACCAACTTATGCATATCGTTGATTAATAAATCAATGTCATCCTGACCAATTTCATCATCCAAGGAGTTACGCACCCGAATCCCACGATGTTGTAGACTTTTAATATGCTGACCTGCAATTCCAACATTCACCACTTTTATGTCCACGCCACTTTTCTGCTCTGCTTCATCTACAGCGTCTCTGATGGACTGCACTGTTTTTTCAATATTTGCCACCACACCACGTGTAACACCCAATGATTCAGACTTTCCCATGCCCAAAACTTCCAGCTTACCGTGCTCGTTCTTTCGGCCCACCATGACTACAATCTTGGTAGTTCCAATATCCAACCCTACAACAATGTCAGAAGACTCCATACTCTTTATCGTTTTGTGCAGACCACTTGGCCTTCATATTTTAAATTAATAACGCTATACTCGTTCCATCCAGTATTACTTAACCCTTTATTATAGAACACAGTAAGCTTTTCAAACTTACTTTTTATATCGCGTGCATCTCCAAATACAATTCTATGATTTCCAACACGTGGAATCAACTCTATATCCATATCTTTATTAACATGCAACTGTTCAATCTGCGCCTTCCAGAAGGGGTCATTTGAAATAAAATGAGCATATTTATATAATTCATCCAAATGTGTTTTATGTATTATGGAATCAGGTAACTCATCTGAAAAACTAAACCCAACATACTTACTGTAAGGACTGTAAATAAATCCATTCGCGACCATAACCCGTGAGGTGAACTGATCTGAAAGCGGCATCAGTTGACCTTCTTTATCTAAATAATAACTATCTCCATTGCTTGAAAAAACACGCATTATTGGCTCCCGCTGCGTAATTTTTATACTCAATTTACCATCGATTGTTTTGAATACCTCGGCATTTTTAATAGATGGATGACCATTCAATTGACGCTCCATATCATGGCTATTTAGCTCAGATAAAGGCCTATTAACAATGGCTGAAACTTCATGATGAATCATAGCATCAATATCTTCCTCATCAATAAAAAAGTTCTGTTTACTCCGATCAATATCGATCAAAATCTCCTTACAGAGTTGATCTCCACGAGCGCCTTCAACAAACCCTAACAAGGCCGACAATGCTGACAAAAGCACTACCCACAACACTATTTTGGCTGTACTACTCACTTTTTATCCATTTTAAAATCGGTTCTACGTATCGGTCTATATCGCCTGCCCCAATGGTAAGTAATACTTCTACTTCCTTATTTTGAAGGACAGATAATAACTCTTCCTTACTGGAAGTCTCTTTTTTATCAACTTCAATTTTTTCCAACAACACCGCAGAATCAACTCCAGCAATCGGTTCCTCCCTTGCAGGATAAATATCCAACAAAATCAATTCGTCAACCTTCGATAAACTTTGTGCAAATTCATCCATAAAATCCCGCGTACGAGAGTACAGATGTGGTTGAAAAATAGCCGTTAACTTTTCATTAGGATACAATTCCCTAACCGAGGCAACGCACGCATCAATTTCACTCGGATGGTGCGCATAATCATCGATATATACCTTTTGATCAGCAGCGTAGTGAACATCAAATCTTCGATGAACACCTTTGAAGGATTGTAGCCCTTTACTGATTTCTTGATCAGAAAGACCCAACAAATGTGCTATAGCAATAACGGAAATCGCATTATCTACATTATGTCGTCCGGGCAAACCAAGCGATAAATTGGAATAACTTCCTTCTGCTGTTAGCACGTCAAAATGGTATCTTCCACCAGCTACATTTACTTGCATAGCCATATAATCCTCATCTCCATCAATTCCGTAGGTGAGCACTTGAATATCATCACGAAAGGATAGAATTGGTGCTATGGCTGCCTTGGTAATCAGCGTTCCTCCAGGGTTGATTTTGCCCACAAAATCTTGGTAGTTTTTCACCATCTCATCTGGCGTACCGTAAATATCTAAATGATCTGCATCTAAGGAGGTAATTATAGCAATATCAGGAGACAATTGTAAGAATGAGCGATCATACTCGTCTGCTTCTGTAACAAAGTAAGCCGCATTGTCATTCAACACTAAATTGCTGTCAAAATCCCTTGATATTCCACCTAAAAACGCATTAATCGTTAAGCTCGATTGATTTAACACATGCGCTAACAAGCAAGAAGTTGTGGTTTTCCCATGCGTTCCTGCTACTGCTAACGTTTTATATTCTTTAGAAATCATTCCCAATAACTGAGAGCGTTTCAATAATTCAAACCCATTGGATTTGAAAAAGTCCAATTGTGCATTGCCAACCTTTACCGCAGGTGTGTAAACCACTAGCGTATTCTCTGGCGACAAACTTTCTACTGAAGACAAATCTGCATCGAAGGTAATTTGAACGCCTTCCTTCTCCAACCTATTCGTCAATGGGGATGGTGTTTTATCATAGCCCATCACCACCTTACCTTGCGCAACAAAATATCGCGCAAGTGCACTCATGCCGATGCCACCGACGCCAATAAAATAAATGGTATGTAATTGACTCATCTCCATTATCGCTTCACTAATTTCATGACTTCATTGGCAATAATCTCCGCCGAATCGTTCATCCCTAAGGCAGCAATATTAATGCTTAATTGGTCCAATTTATCTTCATTATGAATGAGTTCAAAAACAGTTTTTTCTAACTCATTCGAAATTTCTGCATCTTTAACTAAAACTGCGGCTTTATGGCTCACCAATGACATGGCATTCATGGTTTGATGATCTTCCGCTGCTGTAGGCAAAGGCACCAAAATAGCAGGCTTTTTCACTAAGCACAATTCGGAAACAGCTAGAGCTCCGGCTCTGGATATTACCAGATCGGCTGCAGCATATCCCAAATCCATTTTAGTAATAAACTCCATAGTCTTTATACCTGAAGCATCTTTCCCATACACTGCCTTGGCTGCTTGATCGGAAAATAGCTTTCCTGTTTGCCAAATTAACTGAACACCTTCTTGCTCAAAACGATCAATCATTTTTTCGATGCCGTAGTTAACACTTCTAGCGCCCAAACTACCACCAACAACAAGGACAGTTTTCTTTTTAGGATCTAACCCAAAAAACTCAAAAGCTCGATCTTTTTTCCCTTCCAACTTCACCACGTCTTGGCGCACCGGATTTCCGGTTACGATGATCTTTTCCTTTGGAAAGAATCGATCCATTTTATCATAAGCAACACAAATCGTGCTGGCTTTCTTTGATAGCAATTTATTGGTTACCCCCGCAAAAGAATTTTGCTCTTGAATAAGACAGGGAACATTACCGTTTAAGGCTGCTTTCAGGGTTGGTCCACTTGCATAGCCACCTACACCCACCGCAACATCCGGCTTAAAATCCTTAATGATCTTTCGTGCTTTAAGCATGCTCGCAATCAACTTAAATGGAAACTTTAAGTTTTGCGCAGTTAGTCTGCGGTGTAGTCCCATTATGGGCAAACCAATAATTTCATAGCCTGCCTGCGGCACTTTCTCCATTTCCATTTTCCCTTCAGCCCCTACGAATAAAATCTCTGTAGATGGGTTCGCTTTCTTCAATGCATTTGCGATTGCAATAGCAGGAAAGATATGACCTCCGGTACCACCACCACTGATAATAATTTTTGGGTTATGCATGAGTTACCTCCTCTTTTTCTTCTTCGTATACACTTCGGCTTACGCTGAGTATAATACCTACAGCGAGGCAAGTAAACCAAATAGAAGTTCCTCCCATACTTACCATTGGGAGCGGCTGACCCGTAACCGGAAATAAATTTACGGCCACTGCCATATTAATCATAGCCTGAAATACCAGACTAAAACTCAAGCCAACGGCCAATAATGCACCAAATGTTCGAGGCGCTTTAAGCGATATCATAATACCCCGATAAAGCAATATAAGATACAAAAGTAGCAGCACAAACCCTCCCACTATACCGTACTCTTCTATTACAATGGCGTAAATAAAATCAGAATATGGATGGGGTAAAAAGTTACGTTGAGTACTTCCACCGGGACCTTTACCAAGCGGCCCTCCTGTAGCAATTGCAATCTTAGATTGTTCCGCTTGATAATTGTTCTGAGAATCACCTGAAGTAAAGTTCTCAATTCGATTTTTCCAAGTTTCTACACGACCGGTATAATTGGTATTGATCACAATCGCAATAAACAAGGATACGAATACGATCCCCACAGCCACCATTGAGAAAATGTACTTGAGGTTAATTCGTCCAATAAACATAATTACGATGGATGTGGTAAATAGCATGGCAGCAGTAGAGAAATTAGCAGGTAGAATTAGACCACAAATCACCAATATTGGAAACATAATGGGTAAAAATGCCGATCCAAAATCTTTTATCACGTCTTGTTTTTTGGAAAGTATCCTTGCCAAAAACATGATTAACGCCAGCTTGGCCAAATCGGATGTTTGAAATGTTTGATTGATTACAGGAATAACCAACCATCGGCTAGCATCGTTGATACTAGCACCAGTAAGCAGAGTAAATAGCAGCAAGGGGGCAGCTACAAATATGGCTAACTGTGATATTCGAGAGTAATATTTATAATTTAATTTGTGTGCAGCATACATTAATCCAAAACCTACAATCAAGATAAAGCCATGCTTAAATAAGAAATACTCCGTATTTCCATCTTGGTATTTGTAAGCTAAAGAAACGATAGAGCTATATACAGCTAATATTGACAGAATGCCAAGAAATAGCATATTACTTTATCGCCTTTTAAATTTTTAAATAATGCTTGCATGCGATTATAAACTTCTTACTGCTGTTTTAAATTGGTGACCTCTGTCTTCGTAATTGTCAAATAAATCAAAACTTGCACAGGCAGGCGACAACAATACTGCATCACCCTTCGTACCCAACTCATACGATTTAGTTACTGCTTCTCTAGCAGTGCTTGCTTCAGCAATGTGAGCAACTTTATCACCAAAAGCATCAATAATCTTTTGATTATCGTTTCCTAAACAAATAATTGCTTTTACTTTATCTTTTACTAAATCGAAAAGCATGGAATAGTCATTTCCTTTATCAACTCCTCCAACTATCCAAACAGTTGGTTTATCCATACTTTCTAATGCATACCAAGTAGAGTTTACATTAGTCGCTTTTGAGTCGTTAATAAATTCGATTCCATGAACATTGGTTACATGCTCTAATCGGTGCTCAATGTTTTGAAAGTCAGACAATGACTCTCGTATCAATTCTTTTCTTAGGTCAAGGATTCTTCCTGAAATCCCTGAAGCCATTGAATTGTACAAATTGTGTCTCCCTTGTAATGCTAAATCGTGTATTGACATCTCGAATAATTGATTATTGATAGTTATTATTAGTTGGTTATTGTTTTTATCGACGCAAGCGCCTTCTTTAATTTCTTTCGTATCGCTGAATGGATAGCATTTGGCTTTTGTTGGAAGCATTTTCATTGCTGCAGTTACAAACTCATCGTCGGCCCAATAGATAAAAGCGCCATGTTCATCCATATTTTGAAGAATTCGCATCTTAGAAGCCACGTAATTCTCCATTTTGTATTCATACCGATCTAAGTGGTCGGGTGTAATGTTTAATAAAATGGCGATATCAGCCTTAAAATCATACATACCATCCAACTGAAAGCTACTCAGCTCTAGAACATAGTAATCATGATCTCCGTCAGCGACTTGCTTAGCAAAACTCTTTCCCACATTTCCTGCTAAGCCTACATCTAAGCCTGCTTTTTCATAAAGGTGATGTACCAAATAAGTAGTGGTAGTTTTACCATTGCTTCCGGTAATACAGGTAAAGTGTCCTCTTGAATACCGACCGGCAAACTCAATTTCTGAAACCACAGAAATGCCTTTTCCACGTGCTTTTACAATCAACGGCGCAGTATCAGGAATGCCTGGGCTTTTTACAACCTCATCCGCATTTAAAATCCTTTCCTCAGAATGCTGCTCCTCTTCCCATTCAACTTTCAAACTGTTAAGAACGCTCTTGTACTTTTCTTTTATCTTCCCCTTATCGGACACAAATACATCATATCCCTTTTTAAGCGCTAACTCGGCTGTACCTACTCCGCTTTCACCGGCTCCTAATATGGCGAGCTTCTTCATCTTATCTTAACTTCAGTGTTACGATAGACAGGATAGCAAGCATAATTCCCACAATCCAAAAGCGCGATACAATCTTCGCCTCGTGGTAGCCTTTTTTCTGGTAATGATGATGCAGTGGTGCCATTAAAAACACCCGCCTACCTTCTCCAAATCGCTTTTTAGTGTACTTGAAATAAGCCACCTGAATCATTACCGATAAATTTTCTATTAGAAAGATCCCACAGAATACAGGAATCAATAATTCTTTGCGAATTGCTAAAGCAAACACTGCGATAATTCCACCTAAAGCCAAACTACCGGTATCGCCCATAAACACTTGAGCCGGATAAGAATTGTACCATAAAAAGCCAATACACGCCCCTACAAATGCCCCGATAAATATTACCAATTCTCCAGAATCAGGGATATACATAATATTCAGATAATCAGCGAATATTGTATTACCGGAAACATAAGCGAAGATCGCAAGCACCACCCCAATGATGGCAGAAGTCCCTGTAGCGAGTCCATCTAAACCGTCGGTCATATTGGCCCCATTGGAGACCGCCGTAACAATAACGATCACAATTGGAATAAATATTAACCAAGCATAATCCAAGGCATTTTCCCCCATCCACTCCACTAACCAAGCGTAGTCGAACTCATTGTCCTTTACGAAAGGAATGGTGGTTACAAAAGATTTATTTTCTTGCCAATAATAATTTTCTGTAGTTGTTTTATCGACATCATTGTGTATTAGTTCCTGGACGTGAGCAGGAGCGTCGGCGTCATATACTTTCTCCTTCACCACAACATCATCGTGGAAGTAAAGAATACAGCCTACAATCAGACCTACAATTACTTGACCTACCACCTTAAACTTTCCAGCTAATCCTTTTTTATTTTTCTTGAACACTTTGATGTAGTCATCTGCGAATCCGATTGCGCCAAGCAAAACAGTAGACACCAGCATAAGTATCACATAGATATTATGCAGCTTTGCGAATAGCAGCGTAGGAACCAGAATAGAAGCTAGAATTATTAAACCACCCATTGTAGGCGTTCCAGCTTTTTGATTTTGCCCTTCTAAACCCAAATCTCGGATAGTTTCACCTACCTGCTTCCGCTTAATGTATTCTATAATTCGCTTACCGAACACCATAGAAATAAGCAGTGAAACGATAACCGAAGCTGCCGCCCTGAACGTAATATACTGGAACACTCCTGCACCCGGCACATCTAATTCATTTAAATATTGGAACAAATAGTACAACATATCTTAAGCGTTTAATTCGTTTAGCGTCTCTTGTAAAATCTCCATATCATCGAAGTGATTTCTCACCCCATTGATTTCTTGATAATTTTCGTGGCCTTTTCCGGCAACAAGTATGATATCACCTGGATTTGCCATTGCACATGCCATGCGAATAGCCTCTCTTCGGTCTGTGATGGCATTAACTTTTCTTTTAGCAGTAGGATCTATGCCTACTTTCATATCTTCAATAATTGCTACAGGATCTTCCGTTCGTGGATTATCAGAAGTAAGAATTACACGATCTGATGATTGTGCTGCAATCGCAGCCATCAATGGCCGCTTGGTGGTATCTCTATCACCACCACAACCAACAACTGTAATAACCTGCTCATTTCCTGTGCGGATCTCTTTGATGGTTTTCAGTACATTTTCTAGAGCATCAGGTGTATGTGCATAATCAACAATTCCAGAAATATCATTTACTCTCGTATACTCAAACCTCCCCTCAACAGGCTTTAAACTGCTTAAAGCGGTAAGCACTTCCAGCTTATCTTGTCCCAGCAAAATAGCGGCTCCATAAACTGCAGTTAGGTTATACGCATTAAACTTTCCTAATATTGGGCACCACACCTCTTGATCATCGATTTTTAAGAGCAATCCAGTAAAATTGCTTTCCATGATTCTGCATTTAAAATCAGCAGAACCTTTTACTGCGTAGTAATACTTCCTTGCTTTAGACTCTTGTAGCATTACATCTGCTCGCTTATCGTCTTTATTAGAAATAGCAAATGCTGACTTTCCTAACTGAGTAAAGAACCCACGTTTTGCAGCTATATATTCATCAAATGTTTTATGATAATCAAGGTGATCATGGCTGATATTTGTAAACACACCGCCAGCAAAGTCAAGACCAGTAACACGGTGCTGCACCACGGCATGAGAACTCACTTCCATAAAGCAGTACTCACAACCAGCAGCCACCATTTCAGTTAGTAACTTATTGGTGGTTAGTACATCAGGTGTAGTGTGTGTGGATTTTACTTCTACCTCATCTATTTTATTGATAACTGTAGAAATCAGCCCAACCTTGTAACCTAACTTCTTAAATAAATGGTACAATAAAGTAACTGTGGTCGTTTTTCCATTAGTACCAGTAACCCCAACCAGCTGTAAATCTCGAGCCGGATTATCATAGAAATTAGCAGCCAAATAACCAAGTGCCTCATGCGTATCTTTCACCTTGATAAAAGTCACCCCTTCAGGCATCTCCTTCGGCAGTTCTTCACAAACTACTGCAGTAGCACCGCTATCAATCGCAGAATTAATAAAACTATGACCATCTGCCTGAACACCTTTGAGAGCGACATATAAAAAGCGAGAGTTGACGGTTCTAGAATCGAAAGTAACATCTTGCACTTCCAACTCATTAGTTCCATGAACTTCTTGAATAGCTACTTTATATAATATGTCTTTTAGTAATTTCATTAAGTTAACTCTAATACGATTTCGCTTCCTTTATATACTCTAGATCCTGGGGTAATCGATTGGCTTCTAACCGAACCGCGTCCAACAAATTTTACTTTTAAACCAGCATTCTCTAATAAATAAACAGCGTCCATCACACCCATTCCCTTTACATTGGGGACTAAATTTTCTATCAGCTTCCTGTTGGTCAACTCTACGGTTTCAGACTTGGTAGAAGTGGACACCCAATCATCTAATTCTTTTTTCGCTTCTACATTTATGCCGATTTCATCAAATACTTTTTTTACATCCTGATGATATCCACTTTTTGAATATGGAATCTTTGAAGACGCATAAAATTTCTGAGGACTTAGAGGCTTATGTATCTCCAAGCTGTTGGCATACACTTTATCAGCCACTTCTTTAAAAATAGGTCCCGCTACCAAGTTCCCGTAATACACATTCCGCGAAGGTGCATTCACTACCACAATGCAGCTATACTTAGGATCTTCAGCAGGAAAGTATCCTACAAATGAAGCCTGGTGACTCACTTTTGATTCATATCGATAACCATAAGACTCATTTGCTATCTGGGCAGTACCAGTCTTACCTGCAATTTTAAAATTGGCATTTTTCAAATTTGTGGCGGTTCCACTTTCAATTACACCTTCAAGTGCTTGCTTCACTTTATCAATGGTTTTTCTAGAGCAAACAGCAGGATTAATCACCTCTGTTTTCACCTCTTCCACTACCGACCTTCCCTTGGTGATCTTATCAACAAATTTTGGCCTAACCATTTTACCATTATTGGCAATTGCATTGTAGTAAGTCAAAATCTGCAAAGGAGTTTGCAACACCTCATAGCCATGAGCCATCCATTCTAATGTAATTCCAGACCACGAATTATTGTCTGTATTTTTAATGGTTGGTCGGCCTTCACCTGCAATGGAAATCCCCAAAGGCTCCGCTAAGCTCATTGCTTTCAAGTGGTCCACAAACTTTTGTGGATTCTTAGCATATGCTCCTCTGATAATTTTCGCCATCCCAATATTTGATGACACCTCAAAAATGCGTTTTACCGAAATCTTTCCCCAACCTCCATCATCGAAGTTGGAATCATACATAGTTCTGTCGTATAGATTTAATTTACCATTTCCACAATCTACCAAATCTTCTAAATCAACATAACCATCCTCAATAGCGGCAACTAAGGCAGGTAATTTAAAAGTAGAACCCGGTTCAGTGCTTTCTCCGATAGCATAATTATACCCTTCGTAATAATTCCCATTAGTATTCCGCTTCAAGTTAGCGATTGCTTTAACACTACCAGTTGACACCTCCATCAGCACTACACAACCGTGATCTGCCTGCTGTCGCTCCAACTGCTTCAGCAAGGCACTTTCCGCAACATCCTGAATATTTATATCAATGGTAGAATAAATATCATATCCATCTTGTGGCTCCACTTCATTCTCATCACCCACAGGCATCCAAACTCCACCGGCAATTTTTTGCATCAAACGTTGACCATTCACACCAGATAGCTGCTTAGAGTATGCGCCTTCCAAACCAACTGGAGTAACACCGTCACGTTCATAACCAATTGTTCTAGCAGCTAAAAGCTGAAAAGGCATTTCGCGTTTATTCTTTTGAATGTATAAAAATCCACCTTTGTAGCGCCCTCTTCTTAACAATGCAAACTTTTTTAATTGCTTTAGCTCCGTATAGCGCACATTTCTTTTTATCAAATGGTAGCGGGCTCCTCTTGCTCGAGCTCTTACCAACTCTTGCTTCCATGATGCCGGACTTTTATCCTTGAACAAACTGCTTAGCTGATACGATAGTGAATCGATCCCTTTATTAAACACCTCATCAGTAAGCGCTTCAGTATTTAAATCCATCCGAACTTCGTAAATAGGAATAGAAGTTGCCAAAAGACTGCCATCCTCTGCATAAATATTACCACGAACAGCTTCAATACTTTTATCTACTAACGTAAGGCTTTCCACTTTTCGCTTAAGTTCAGCACCTTCCACAATTTGAATCGTTAGCGCTTTGCCAATGATTACTAAACCAAATAGGCACACAGCGAAATAGACGAGGTAAACTCGCCACTTCATCTCCTTTTGTATGTCTTTTTCGTTAGTCAATTTCTTTTATCTCCTTATCTTCATCGGCGACCACTATTTTCTTAGGTGGCTCCGTTAATTCTTGCAATCCTATTTTTTCAGTTGCTTTTGCTACTTGCGACTGTTTGCTGATATACATCAATTCCGATTTGGTAGTGATGTACTCTGATCGTAACTCCTTAATTTCATTTCCTGTGCGGTATAACTCTCTTATCGTTTTTTCCGCGTTATACCCATTTGCGATGTAGCAAATCCCTAAAAAGGTGAGGAAGAAAATAAATGGCAAAGAGGAAACGACATTGGATCCAGAAAGAAAATTTCCAGACAAAACCCCCTTCACACCCTTCACCCCATCTGAGGCAGGCGCTTTAGCTTTTGGCTGTTTTTCCGTTTCCTTTTTCTTAAACCGATTCATTTATTACTCTTTTTGCGACCCTTAACTTTGCACTCCGCGCCCTATTATTCGCATTCAACTCTTCCATTGTTGGCACGATTGGTTTTCGAGTAACTTGCTCGAATGGAACCAACTTATTTCCAAAAAAGTCCTTCTCTACTTCTCCACTAAACTTCCCTTTCTGCATATAATTTTTCACCAACCGATCTTCTAACGAATGATAAGTAATCACAGAAAGTCGACCCTCAGGTTTTAACAACTCTTCCGACTGCTCCAACAACCCCTTAAGCGATTCCAACTCTCCATTCACTTCTATCCTCAATGCTTGAAAAACTTGCGCTAAAAAGCGATTTTCTTTTCCCCATGGAGTAACCGGTTGCAGCACCTTCTTCAAGTCAGCAATCGTTTCTATTGGATTTTCATCCCGTTGTTTAGCGATCAACTGCGTGATTTTTCTAGAATTCCTTAACTCTCCATATTGAAAAAGTAGGTTCGATAAATCTTCTTCTTCGTATTCATTTATAATCTTAGCCGCAGTTAATGGTGATTTTTGATCCATTCGCATATCCAATGGACCATCAAAACGAATTGAAAAACCTCGTTCACCTTCATTAAATTGATGTGAGGAAACACCTAAATCAGCTAATATTCCATCTACTTGACTAATGCGATAGAAGCGTAAATAATTTTTTAAAAACTTAAAGTCCTGAGCGATTAACTCAAAGCGATCATCATCCAAACTATTAGCAGCAGCATCAGGATCGCGATCAAAAGCGAACAACTTTCCACCCTCACCAAGCTTGCTCAATATTAATTTTGAATGCCCTCCACCCCCGAAAGTAACGTCGATATAAATCCCATTAGGTTTGATATCTAAACCATCAACACTTTCAGCAAGCATGACTGGCTTATGATATTCCTCCATCAAT
>CBFHLF010000020.1:0-19114 GCA_965656555.1 uncultured Acidiluteibacter sp.
GAGACGGTTCTCAAACGCGTACATTTTGCTTTGTAGAGGATAATATTCAAGCTTGCTATAATGCATTTATGCACAATGAAGTAATGAATGATGTGATCAATATTGGAAACGATAATGAGATGACTGTATTAGAACTTGCGAAAACAATCATACGTCTCTCGGGTTCTACTTCTAAAATTGTTCATTTACCACCCTTGGAAGAAGGAGATATGAGCAGAAGAAATCCTGACATTTCAAAAATGAAAAAATTATTGGGCCGTGATTTAACCGATATTGACACAGGATTGTCAGCAGTAATTAATAACCCTTCATTTATTTTATAAATGCTCTCGTTTAAGCAAGCTTATCAAGAGGTTGAGCATCATATTGCTTCAGCCGATTTTAGTGGAAACCCTTCGGAATTATACGACCCAATCAGCTATAGCATGAATTTAGGTGGCAAGCGATTGCGTCCTGCTTTATTGTTGATGGCCGCAGATTTATTTGGAGCCAATAAGCAAGCTGCGCTAGATGCCGCTATGGGTATTGAAGTGTTTCACAATTTTACGCTAGTTCACGATGATATAATGGATGAAGCGCCGCTGAGAAGGGGTAAGGATACCGTTTATAAAAAGTGGAATAGAGATATTGCTATCCTGTCGGGAGATGTGATGTTTGTTAAAGCGATTGATTTCTTTTTGAAATTAGATCCTGCTCAGCAATTGGCGGATGTCTTAAGAGTTTTTAATAAGACTGCTGCTGAGGTATGTGACGGACAACAGATGGATATGAACTTTGAAACACAAGAAGAAGTTTCTATTGCTGATTATATCCATATGATCGAGTTGAAAACGGCTGTTTTATTGGCTGCCTCATTGAAAATTGGAGCAATGATTGGCGGAGCTGCTCAAACAGATGCTGCTCACATTTATGAGTTCGGACGTTCTATAGGTATTGCGTTTCAGTTACAAGATGATTATCTGGATGCTTATGCTAATCCGGATACATTTGGAAAAAGGGTAGGTGGTGATATTATTGCTAATAAAAAGACTTATTTGCTCCTAGAGGCATTAAATCTAGCTAATGATGCTCAATTTTTAGAATTAAAAAAGTGTATGGATGGTACTTTTGAAGATGATGAAAAAGTTAGACGAGTTAAGGCTATTTACGATGAACTAGGAATTCCGGAGTTAAGTCAACAGAAAATGAAGACCTATTTTGATCAAGGTATGGAAGCATTAGAAAAGGTTAGTCTGCCAAAGGAGAAAAAACAATCGCTGATGGCAATTGCAGAAGAGTTGATGTATCGTTCTATTTAGTGATATAGATCCTCAAGCGCATTTATTAGGTTAGAAAACTCATATTTGAAACCAGCTTTTTTTACTTTCTGATTTGAAATTTTATTCCCCTTCAGCACCATTAATGCCCGTTCTCCAAGAATAATTTTCATCACAAACTTTGGTACGTTGGGCAGAAGTAGCGGTTTATTTAAAACTTGCGCTACGTCTTTAGTAAATTCCGCATTTGTTTTGTGTTCATCGGCAGTAGCGTTATACGCACCACTAAGCTTATTTTCCATTTGGTAAATAAATTGTTTGCTTACATCTTTAATATGCACCCACGGAATGTATTGATCTCCTGATCCTAATGGTGCTCCTGCAAAAAACTTAACAGGGCGAGCCAATTCTTTTAGTGCACCACCTGCGGTTGATAGTACAATTCCAATACGAACTGCAGAGGTTGGAATGTTCAACTCATTAAATTCAAAAATAGCTTTTTCCCATTTTACGCACGTTTCTGCTAAAAAGTCGGTGCCTGGCTGATCACTTTCTGTAAATACATGTTTAGAGGTTTCGAACCCATAATAGCCGACTGCTGAAGCTGAAACGATGGATTTGAATTTGTTCTCGTTGTTTTTTATGATTTCAAATAAGAAATTGAGCGCATCTATTCGGCTATCAACGATTTCTCTTTTCCGCTCATCGGTCCATTTTTTGTCTGCAATTCCTGCGCCCACAAGGTTAATTAAGTAGTCATATTTTACTACTTTGTCGATATCGATTGTTTTCTTTTTCAAGTCCCAAACGATGGTTTCTACTCGATTGTCAGCCGATTGGCTTCGGCTAATATGCCCAACTTTATATCCTTTTTCAAGTAGTAAATTGGTAAGCACGTTACCGACTAATCCACTCCCACCACTAATTAAAACTGCCTCTTGCATTGCTTGTTGTTTTCATTGAAAACATCCATCTTTGTTCAATGTTCAAAAGTACTTAAATGTAAAAACGGTATGGTTCCATCAATGCAAAAAATTGAGCAGTATAAAGGCGATAAGAAATTCCTAAAGCTCACCATTAGTCAATTAAATAAAGATTTGGAGCGTGCCGGATTGGATGTTGAGGAAGTGGATAGCGATGTATTTACGTTTACTGCTATACTCGACTACTTAAAACCACAAGTAGAACGTCTTCTAGAATGCCATTCTGAGAAGATTTTCGCATTATTTTACATCATTGATATTCCTGAAAAAGCAATTAGAGCCGCTCTAAATGACAATGGTGCTCTTGGAGTGTCGCATGCTGTCACAAAACTCATCATTGAGCGTGAGTTCTTAAAAGTGGTTACAAAAGCATATTACAGCCAGCAGCAACAATAGTCGCTTTTTGGCGTGTTCAGATTTTATAAATACTCATCGTAGTACTTAATAATTCTTTAATTTTGAAACATTCAACATTGTAAAAATTATAATGGATAAATATTCCTATTTGAGCAACGCAGACGTAACTGCAATTGATACTGTTTACCAACAATATTTAAAAGATCCTAAGTCAGTTGACGAAGGATGGAGTAAGTTTTTTGACGGATTTGAATTCGCCAAAAGGAACTACGAAGAAGAGGTTAACTCTTCAGGTTCCTCGCTAAATTTTGATAAAGAATTTAAGGTAGTTAACTTGATTAATGCCTATCGTTCAAGAGGGCACTTGTTTACTAAAACGAATCCTGTTCGTGAGCGAAGAAAGTATTCTCCTACTTTAGATATTGAGAATTTTGGTCTTGCAAAGGAAGACCTGAATAAGGTGTTTCAAGCTGGAGAAGATTTAGGACTTAAAAAGGCTACGCTGCAGCAGATTATTGACTTTTTAACGGAAACGTATTGTCACTCTATTGGTGTAGAATACATGTATATTCGTAAACCAGACAAAGTAGATTGGTTAAAAAGTAAAATGGAAGGCGTTAAGAATACTGGCACCTTTAGCAACGATGAAAAAAAGCATATTCTACACAAACTAAATCAAGCAGTTGTTTTCGAGCAATTTCTGCACAAAAAGTTTGTGGGTCAAAAACGGTTCTCCCTTGAGGGTGGCGAATCTCTTATTCCAGCATTGGATGCTGCTATCGAGCTTGGAGCAAATGAAGGCGTTGAAGAGTTTGTTGTAGGAATGGCACATAGAGGCCGTTTGAATGTTTTGGCCAATATTTTTAATAAAACATACAAAGATATTTTCTCTGAATTTGAAGGGAAAGAATACGAAGACAATTTATTTGACGGCGATGTAAAATATCACCTTGGTTATTCGTGTGATATCAAAACGGACGCAGGAAAGGATGTAAAACTTACCCTTTCACCTAATCCATCTCACTTAGAGGCTGTGGGCCCTGTTGTCGCAGGGATTGCAAGATCTAAGGTTGATCAATATTTGAAGGATAACCAAAAAATTGTTCCAATTATCATTCATGGTGATGCTTCTATTGCAGGTCAAGGAGTAGTTTATGAGGCTATTCAAATGGCATCTTTAGATGGATACAAGAACGGAGGAACCATCCACATTGTAATCAATAACCAAATTGGTTTCACCACTAACTATCTAGATGCTAGATCGAGTACGTATTGTACAGATGTTGGTAAAGTAACTCTTTCTCCGATTTTTCATGTGAATGGAGATGATCCTGAAGCAGTAGTTTACACGATTAAACTTGCATTAGAGTACCGTCAAAAGTATAAAAAAGATGTGTTTATTGATTTGTTGTGTTACCGTAAGTATGGTCACAACGAGGGAGATGAGCCACGTTTTACACAGCCATTACTCTACAAAGCAATTTCAAAACACAAAAACCCAAGAGAAATCTACTTGGATAAATTGATCAGTCAAGAGGTGCTTGATAAAGAAGCCGCCAAGCAAATGGAGAAGGTCTTTAATGACATGCTTCAAGATCGTTTGGCCGAAGCTAAGCAAATTGAAAAAGCTGTGATTACGCCATTTTTAGCAGATGTTTGGAAAGACCTTAGGGAGTCAACTGACGCAGATATGGAAGCAAGCGCGAATACAACTTTCAATAAAGAGAAACTGATTGAAGTTGCTAAGAGCATTAGTACACTCCCTGGAGAGAAGAATTTCTTTAAAAAATCGGAGAAGTTGTTCACTGAACGTCTGAAAATGATAGAAGCAGATAAGATTGATTGGGGATTAGCAGAATTAATGGGATACGCTACGCTATTAACGGAAGGTTATCCGGTGCGTATGACCGGTCAGGATGTAGAGCGAGGTACATTTTCTCACCGTCATGCTGTGATAAAAGTGGAAGACTCTGAAGAAGAGTACATTCCTTTAAATCACATGGCGGGAACCAATGAGAAGTTGGAAATTTACAACTCATTACTTTCAGAGTATGCTGTTCTTGGATTTGAATATGGCTATGCGATGGCAACTCCATTTGGATTAACAATTTGGGAAGCGCAATTTGGAGATTTTAATAATGGTGCTCAAATTATTATTGATCAATTTTTAAGCAGCGCAGAAGATAAGTGGAAGTCTCAAAACGGATTGGTAATGCTTTTACCTCACGGCTATGAGGGTCAAGGTGCTGAGCATTCAAGTGCACGATTAGAACGATTTTTGTCATTGTGCGCAGATTATAACATGCAAGTAGCTAACTGTACTACGCCTGCAAACTTCTTCCATATTTTACGTCGTCAATTGAAACGCGATTTTAGAAAACCATTAGTCATGATGACTCCGAAAAGCTTGTTGCGTCATTCTAGATGTATTTCTACTATGGCTGATTTAGCAGAGGGTTCATTCCAAGAAATTATTGACGATGCTTCTGCAAAAGCAAAAGAGGTTAAAAAAGTTGTATTTTGCTCAGGTAAGATATATTATGAATTACTTGACCGTAAGGAAGAAGATGAAGCAACTGATGTAGCGCTTGTACGTTTAGAGCAATTCTATCCATTCCCTGAAAAGCAGGTAAATAAAATAATAGAGAAGTACAGCAATGCAAAAGAAGTGATTTGGGCTCAAGAAGAGCCTGAAAATATGGGTGGATGGTCATTCGTAATGCGTCACTTTAAAGGCATAGATTTAAGATTGATATCTCGATTGGCAAGTGCAAGCCCGGCGTCAGGGTCGTCAAAAGTTTTTGCAAAAAGACAAGCGGCAATCATTGATGAAGTGTTTGAAAAATAAGAATTAGAAAATTAAATTATCATAGCTAGAAATTATGGCATACGAAGTTAAAGTTCCTTCTCCGGGAGAATCCATTTCAGAAGTGGAAATAGCAACATGGGTTGTTACAGAAGGAGATTATGTAGAAAAAGATGATGTTATTGCTGAAGTAGATTCAGACAAAGCAACGTTGGAACTAACTGCACCAGAAGCGGGAGTAATTACATTTAAGGCAGAAGAGGGTGATACCGTTGCTGTGGGAGATGTGGTTGCTGAAATTGATACAGAAGCAGAAGCTCCTGAGAAAAAGGAAGAAGCTCCTGCGAAGGAAGAAAAAGAAGAGAAAAAGGAAGCGCCAAAAGCTGCATCTGATTCTTCAGCTAAAAAAGATGAGAAGTCTGAATCGAGCCATGCAGAAGGTCATCCGTCTCCTTCGGCTAGAAAGGCGATGAGCGATAATGGAGTGCCTCCGAATAAAGTGACTGGCACAGGAAAAGGCGGTAGAATTACCAAGCAAGATGTTGTTAACGCAATGGCTGCTGGAATTTCTGCTGACGCTGCTCAAGGTTGGGGCGGAACCAGAGATAAGCGTAATGAAAAAATGAGTACGCTTCGTCGGAAAATTGCTGAGCGCTTAGTTTCTGTTAAAAACGAAACGGCTATGCTAACTACTTTTAATGAGGTAGATATGAAGCCAATTATGGATTTACGTGCTCGATATAAGGCTAAGTTCAAAGAAGTAAAAGAAGTGAACTTAGGTTTTATGTCATTCTTTACAAAGGCAGTTACTGAAGCATTGAATCATTATCCTGCTGTAAATGCAATGATTGATGGAAAAGAAGTGATATTCCACGACTATGCAGATATCGGAATTGCTGTGAGTAGCCCTAAAGGATTAATGGTGCCAGTAGTTAGAAATGCAGAACAGATGAGTTTGGCCGAAATTGAGGCTGAAATCAAACGTTTAGCTATTAAAGCAAGAGATGGTAAAATATCAATTGACGAAATGACTGGTGGTACATTTACCATTACCAACGGAGGGGTTTTTGGCTCAATGATGAGTACGCCAATCATTAATCCACCTCAAAGTGCTATACTCGGAATGCACAACATTGTTGAGCGTCCTGTTGCTATCGATGGAAAGGTAGAAATACGACCGATGATGTATTTAGCGCTATCGTATGATCACCGAATCATTGACGGAAAGGAATCTGTTAGTTTCTTAGTGAAAGTAAAAGAAATGATTGAAAATCCGACTAAAATGATTTTTGGAGGGAAAGATCCAGAAGAAGTTTTATTGGGATTATAAAATATAATAATCTACTTGAAAGGGCTGGAAGGACTACTTTCAGCCTTTTTTTTGTGCCTTACTTGAAAATCGTAAAACAAAGTATCCTGCTAAACCAGAGAGTAAAGAGGCTACGAGTATGGCCATTTTAGCTTGCTCTTTCATGAGTGCGTCTGTGAAGGCTAGTTCAGCTATAAAAATAGACATGGTAAAACCTATCCCGGCCATTAGTCCGATGCCAATCATTTGCATCCAAGAAGTGTTTGGTGGTAGAAAAGCTATCTTCAGTTTTACCAATAAGTAGGAGAGTAAAACTATACCAATTGTTTTACCCACAATGAGCCCTATTCCTATACCTAATGATACGTTGGTGAGCAAAGACCCCAAAATGTCAGCATTTATTAGCAGTCCCGCATTACTAAGTGCAAATAGTGGTAAAATGAGATAAGCAACTATAGGGTTTAAGGCATGTTCCATTTTTTGTAATGGGGTTTCTGCCATTGCACGGGTATCTTTTATTTGTTCTAGCACATCTTGCTGCTCTTCTGTTACAAATGTACTTTCAGTTCGCTTTGCGTGTTTGAACTTGTCAATCAAAAAGTTCAATTTTTTAAGAAAAAATCGTTCGTCTATTTTTACTCTAGCAGGTATAGCTGCTGCAATCAATACTCCTGCAAGGGTAGCATGCACCCCTGAAAGTAGAAAAGCAATCCATAGTCCACATGTTCCTATTATAATATAAAATCCACTTTTTCTGATCCCTATTAAATTTCCGATAACTAATAGAACAAAAAATAATCCGCCCCACTCCAAGTAGTTGATGTATAGATTCTCGGTGTAAAAAAAGGCAATGACCAATACAGCTCCAAGGTCATCTACGATGGCTAAAGCAGTTAAAAATACTTTAAGCGCTAATGGGACACGTTTTCCAAGTAAACTCAGTACACCTAGTGAAAAAGCAATGTCTGTTGCCATAGGAATCCCCCAGCCAGATTCAGCAGGCGTCCCATTATTTAAGGCAAGGTATATAAGTGCAGGAAATGCCATACCTCCTATGGCTGCGGCAATTGGAAGAGCCGCTTTTTTGGGAGAGGAAAGATCCCCAGCCATAATCTCACGCTTGATTTCTAAACCAACTGTGAAAAAGAAAATGGTCATTAATCCATCATTAATCCAATAGTGAAGCGACTTTTCTATTGAGAAACCCCCAACTGTAAACCCAATGGTATTTTCCCACAAATGGTGATAACTATCGGCATCAATAAAATTTACCCAGACAAGGGCAACGATCACTGCAAGAAAAAGTAGTATTCCTGATGAAGCTTTATTTTTCAGTAGGTTATCTACTGGTTTAAGTAAAATGTCAATGGGTGTCTTACGATTGGGTCCTAGAAAATTCACAAGTGTTTTTTCTAGTCGAATGTCAAAAAGTAGACCTGCTTTTATGTGACTTAATATTAGTGATTTAATCTAAAATTAGCCATAGCCATGTGGATTTTATGACACAAATTGTGACATAGAATATATGTTTACTGAACGACTATTTTACGAGCACTGTATCCTTCATTGGTATGAATTCGCAAAAAGTAGATACCACTTAAATCGTTAAGATTAAATGGTAGCCTTTCTGTGTAAATACCAGGAGCTTTATGACCACCGTCAGCAATGCGAATTCGCTTTCCCTCCATGTTTACTAACTCATAAATGATGTTACTTTGCTCTTCCAACTCAAAAGAAAGTTTACATTCTTCTGCTGAGGTTGTAGGATTAGGAAAAACTGACATTGACTTTTCGAGTAAGCTTGTTTCCTTAACTGAAGAGTTTAAGGTCGCAAAAACATGATTAGTATAGGTGCTGTCCGCAGAGCCATTGCTATTCGTAACGAAAAAGTCAATGGTATAATACCCTACAGCATCAAACAATATTTCTGGTCTAGGTGAAAATGAAGAAGTATTATTTACAAAAGTTACTGTATTCGGTGTAAACTGAAATTCATATGCAGTTCGCCCTTCATCAATTACTTGACTAACAATTTTTACCGTATCCTTATTAATTTCAGGGTTTGTATTGTTAATGCTAAATACAGCCTCTAGTTCAGGGTTTTCTGGCACGTTGCGCTTGCTGTCTCTATAGATAGCAGTCGAAGGAACAAACTTATTGTTGACAACTGTACCGTTTACTTGCATCACCGGTAAATGCTCCCCATTCGCCAACCACTTATACTCTCTGATGATACTATTGATGCCTACATTTTGACCAATAGCACTAACGGAGTCATTCGAAACTAAATCAGTTCTAACCCTAATACAGCTAAATGTACCATATGGTGTAGTGATCGTTCCATAACCATCTACTACATTTTTCCGGTAGCCTCTGCTGTAAAATGTCCCAAAAATAGAGATGTTTGCTGTTAGGCTAAATGTACTGCTATCCACATCTGCATAGTCTAGGGGGAATTGATAAATTTCGTCCGGGTCTGAAAAACTATTCGCTATATTAACTAAGAAATTCGCACCAAGACCATCACGCCTAAAATCAGCATTAGAGGTACTAAAAAATTCATAAACGTCAGAAACTTGGTTCCCTTGTAAATCTAAATTATCAGCTGCCTTTCTTCCAAAAGAGTTCTGATTATTGAAAGTAGCTCCATATGGAGTTTGTGACCCCGGTAGATAATTTGCCATGCCTTGCATGGATGGAGTAATTGATGAAAAGTCCCATGTAGCATTGGCACCAGAAATATTAAAGTTCGCTTCTCCAATAGAATCTAGTATCGCTCCACTGTAGCGCAAGGTATCTCCTTTAATCGGCATGTCTGCACTAGTGATTGTTATTTGAGCAAATGAACTGATGCTAACGGCAATTGCCGACAAAAACATAAATAATCTCATGGCTTTCAATTTTTAACGAATATACGAAAAACCACTTTAGAACGATTTATCCGTTGATTGCCTCCACTTCTTTAACTTCCGGCATCATATCAGCTAACAGGTTCTGAATACCTGATTTTAGCGTCATGGTAGACGACGGACAGCCGCTACATGCGCCTTTTAGCACTACGCTTACCACTCCGTCTTTAAATGAGTGGAAATGGATAGCGCCGCCATCTCCTTCTACAGCAGGTCGCACATATTCATCTAAGATATCAGATATTTTACCTTCTATTTCTGATAAATCTTCTCTGTTTGGAACTGGTATAGAGTGTTGCTCTTCTTCTGGTTGATTATCGGTTTGTTGAGCCTGTAATGCTTTTGCTTTTTCTTTATCTACGATTTGGGCTCCATCCGAATTTAAGAAGTCTCCAATAAATGTCTTCAGTTCTAAAATGACATCGTCCCAATCGACAATGTCGCTCTTTCGAATACTCACGAAATTACTCGCAATAAAAACACCCGTCACAAATGGAAAAGTAAATAATTCAGTAGCCAAATCTGAGACTGCTGCTTCTGATACATTATTAAACTCATACACTTCACCGTCTACAATCAGGTATCGATTAGATACAAACTTCATAGTAGAAGGGTTTGGAGTGCTTTCTGCGTATATGCTATGTGGTGCTAGTTTCGTTTCCATGGAATTGTATTTTATGCAAAGGTATTAAGAAATGTATTGCTTTCTTTGTAAATTATAGATTAGATAATACGATAGAATTATGGCATTGATTAAAACCGTATTGGGAAAGAAACCACTAATGGGTAAAGATTGTTTTCTTGCTGAAAACGCAACTATTTTGGGCGACGTAACCATGGGCGATGAGTGTAGCATTTGGTTTAGTGCTGTGGTGCGTGGAGATGTGAACTTTATAAAAATGGGTGATCGAGTGAATGTGCAAGATGGTGCAGTTATCCATTGTACTTATGAGAAGGCAGGTACAACGATTGGTAACAATGTTTCAATTGGACACAATGCTTTGGTTCACGGTTGTACTATCTATGATAATGTGCTGATCGGCATGGGATCGATAGTAATGGATAATTGCATTGTAGAAAGTAACTCTATCATCGCTGCCGGAGCCGTTTTGTTAGAAGGAACTCACGTAAAGGCAGGAAGTGTCTATGCTGGTGTGCCAGCAAAACTGGTAAAACAAGCAGATGAAAGTTTGATAGAAGGGGAGATTAATCGAATTTCAGGAAACTACGTGAAGTATTCGTCTTGGTTTAAATAAGACTACCAGATGGCGGCTTTTTCTAGCGTAATTTTCTCGGTAAAGAAATGGCGTGTACTTCTTTCAAACGAAGAGGTATAGTCTGAAACAAAAAACTGGTGATTAGGAATAGCTTTATCGCTCAATAGGTCGAGCTGTTCTAATTGTGCTTTTACATACCGACCCACTATGTCTGCTGAATCTACCACGTTTACGCGACCTTTATAAAAAGCATTTATTTCGTCTTTGATTAGTGGGTAGTGGGTGCAAGCGAGTATAATTGCATCAATGGCATTCAGCTTTTTATCGGTCAAATAGGATTCTAAAACGGTCTGGGATATTTTATCGTTTATAAAGCCCTCTTCAATCATCGGCGCGAGCAGGGGAGTAGCCAATGATGAAACGTTTAATTCTTCATTCAGTGCTCGCAACTTTTTTCTATAAACACCTGATTTGATTGTTCCTTTTGTGCCGATAATGCCCACGTGATCTCCTGTCTTAGACTGTTGATATACTTTCTCTACCACTGGGTCGATTACATTAACGAGTATCGCCTTTCCTTTGGTTACTTTTTGTACATCTTTCACTGCTATTGATGATGCTGTATTGCACGCAATCACAATAAGTTTGCAGTTTTTTTCGAGTAAAAATTTTGCAATTTCAGTACTGTAATGCTTTATAGAATAGGGAGCCTTATCGCCATAGGGCAAGTGCGCCGTATCGCCAAAGTAGATAATTTCTTCATTTGGCAAGTGTTTTTGAATCGCGTTGGCTACTGTTAATCCACCAATACCGGAATCAAAGACCCCAATTGGCTGGTGTTTTTCTAGTGTATGTATTGTTTTTTTCAAAGCAAAAAAAAGGCAGTTCTATATGAACTGCCTAAGTTAGAAGTTTTACTTCAATTTATATCAATCCAAGCTTTTTCTTCACTTTACTCATAATGTCTTCTGAGTCTTTTGCATAAAGCAAAATACCAGCACTTGAATCAAAAATATAAGTGTATTGGCCTTCCTTTGCTACTTCTTCAATGGCAACTTTCACTTTCGTGATGATAGGCTCTAATAGCTCATTTTCTTTTTTTGCTAAATCTTCCTCCGCTCCAGCTCTAAATTCTTGAATTCTAGATTCCATATCGCGAATTTCATTTTCTTTGGCCTTCTTAATTGGCTCAGACATATTAGCCTGATTTGCCTGGTAATCAGCATATTTTGCCTGCAATTCTTTCGACATTTTTTGTAATTGCTCCTCTAATTGAGAAGTGTATGTTTGAAAGTCTTTTTCAGCTTGAACCTTTTCAGGCATAATAGACAAGATCTCATTTGAGTTAACATGTCCTAACTTTTGTGCAAAACCAACAGTTGTAGTAGTTAATAATGCAATTAAGGTGAATAGTTTAATGAATTTCATTGTTGTATAGATTATTTGAAGATTTACTTATTTAAATTATTGATTA
This sequence comes from uncultured Acidiluteibacter sp., assembly GCA_965656555.1. GTDB lineage: Bacteria > Bacteroidota > Bacteroidia > Flavobacteriales_E > Vicingaceae > Acidiluteibacter. Next base: position 12,312 of record CBFHLF010000020.1, read on the forward strand.
CTTGGTAGTAGGAGTATACCCCAATCGCTTGATTACGTCATCGCTTTTATCGTAACGTGGATTGGTGTAGATTAATGTTAAGGCACTTGATTTATCAAAAATGATTGCGAATTGCTGCATAGAAGATATTTCTTTTACCGCTTTATAAATTTCATCTTGTATCGGCTTGATAAGTTCTTGACGCTTGCTGAAGAGTTCTCCATCTACTCCAAACTTTGACTTTTGGAAATCTTTTGCTGCTTGTTCTGCCTTAATGATTTCTTCTCTTCGCTTGTTTTTCATTTCCTCCGTCAGCAAGATTTCTTCTGCTTGATAGTCTTTGTACATTTTATCAATATCAGCGTACTTGCGCTCAATTTGCTGCTGCCATTGCTTTGATAAGTTATCTAGCTCCGTCTGTGCCGTCTTGTATTCAGGAATATTTTTTAAGATATACTCCGTATCAATGTAGGCAAACTTTTGAGCATAAGTAGCGGTAGTAATGGCCGCAAAGACAAATAATAAAACTAGTTTTTTCATTTCAATTTAATTTTGGTTCAACTTAAATTAAATAGATGTGCGAATATAATTTTTTTCTACCATCCATTTAAGCTACCTCCAATCGTAAAGTGAATTTCTGTTCGATTACTTGGGTCAGAAACTCCTGGAATATCATCAAATCGATAACCCCAATCAAGTCCTAACAATCCAAACATTGGCATAAAAATTCGAACTCCAACACCTGCAGATCTTCTAACTTCAAAAGGCTTGAAGTCGCTAAAGGTACCCCATGAGTTACCTGCCTCTGCAAAAGCTAGGCCATAAATTGTAGCTTGTGGATTTAATGATACAGGATATCGCAATTCCATGGTGTATTTACTTACCACAGAAGCTCCTGTGTTTGGTGATAGGTCTCCATTTCCATAACCTCTTAGTGCAATAATTTCTCTACCATCTAGTGCAAAGTTGCTTAATCCGTCACCTCCTAAGTAAAAACGTTCAAAAGGAGATTGTCCTAACTCTCGATTATATAACCCTAAGAACCCAAACCCCATCTTCGTATTCAATACCAAGTCACCAAATATGCTCGTAAACCATGAGGTATTAAACTTCCATTTGTGATATTCAATATACTTATAACGCTCTTGAGGCGCCAATGCATCGTAATCTCGATCACCATCAAATACAGAGTAAGGCGGGGTAAACTGCAAGCTAAATGAGGTCTGTGAACCTGATCTAGGATAAATCGGCGCGTCAACTGAATTTCTTGATAGAACCGTTTTAAAACTCAAGTTATTAGCAAACCCATCCGAGAACACAAATTGTGTATTGTAGTTATCTAAGGTGTAGTATTGATAAGAAATTTCATTGTAAAGTGTGAAGAAATCATCTGGAACTTCTAATCTTCTACCTAATCCTACAGATGCGCCAGTAATATTAATGGATTGACGGTTGGGGTTCTTAATATCATCCCCATCAACTGTAATTCGCTTGCTTTCTCCATTGGATTGCACTGAGTGAAATACACTTACAGAAAGAGAGTTTGGTTTTCTTCCTCCTAACCAAGGCTCAGTAAATGAAGCATTGTACGATTGGAAGAATCGACCATTCGATTGTGCTCTTAAACTTAATTTTTGACCATCACCCGCAGGCAATGGTTGCCAAGCTCCTTTTTTAAAGAAGTTACGCGCCGAAAAGTTATTAAAAGAGACCCCAAGACTACCAACAACTCTGTTGCCACCCCAGCCTCCAGAAAGCTCAATTTGATCAGAAGGGCGCTCTTCAACTACATATTCTATATCAACCGTACCATTTTCTTGATTTGGTATCGGGTTTACGCCAATGGTTTCTTGGTTAAAGTAGCCTAGTTGTGCTAATTCTCTATTGGTACGTATAATGTCAGCTCTGCTAAATAATTCACCAGGGCGAGTTCTAATCTCTCGTAAAATTACGTGGTCATTGGTTTTCGTGTTTCCTTTGATGGTAATCTTATTTACTGTTGCTTGCTTCCCCTCTCTTAATCTTATTTCAAAATCAATAGAATCGTTTCTTACGCCTGTTTCCACTACATCAGGTTGGAAGAATAAATATCCCTGATCGAGGTATAGTGAACTAATATCTCTTCCGTTTGGATCCATGAATAACCGCTGATCCATTAGCTCTTGATTAAAGACTTCTCCTTTGTCAATGTTTAAAATCTTATCCAATTCTTCATTGGTATACTTTGTGTTTCCAACCCATTTAATATCACCAAAGTAATATTGTTTTCCCTCTTTAAGTTTAATGGTAAGACCAATGTTTTTTTGATCAATTTTATAGGTGGAGTCGCTCATTATTTTTGCGTCTCGATATCCCATTGCATTGTACTTGGCAATAATGGCTTGCTTATCTTTCTTGAAGGCTGGCTTCACCAATTTGGAAGTCTTGAAGAGGCTGTAAAACTTCTTTTCTTTGGTCTCTTTCATCAAACGTTTTATTTTTCGGTCGCTTAATGCTTCATTACCTTTTATCGTTAGTTCTTTAATTTTTACACGCTCTCCCTTGTCTACTGCAATGGTTAGAATTACGCTGTTGTAAATTAGTGTGTCGGGTACCTCTATCAGCTTCACAGTTGCATTGAGGTATCCTTTATCAGTGTAAAATTTTTGAACTTTTATGCGAGTTGATTCCAATAAATTTTCAGTAATCAACTTCCCTCTCACCAATTTAATTTGTTCTCGTAATGTTTCTTGTTTTCCTTTTTTTACTCCAGTAAATCGGAATTTAGAAAGTCGAGGCCTTTCTGCTATGTAAATGTCCAAGAATATTTTATCGCCAATAATCTCTGTTGCCGAGATCTCTATATCGGTAAATAAATCTTGTTTCCACAAGTTCGAGATGGCATTGGTGATGTCATCGCTCGGTATCTTTATTTCTTTTCCTATCTCTAAACCTGAGATTGCCCTAAGGGCGTTGTTGTCGAAGCTTTTCACTCCTGATACGGTTACTCCACCGATGATGTAGGTCCTAGGGGAAGAATAGTCAATATCGTCCATGCCCGCGTTAGTAGAAATTTGACTGAACCCAGAGGCGCTTGCTAGTAGTAACGTTATTGCAATGAAAATATACTTCATGAGTTGTCTTCTGTTTCTAATTGTTCGCTAATCTTTCCAAATCTTCTTTCACGCTGTTGGTAGCTTATTATTGCTTCCTCAAGGTCTTTTTTTCTAAAATCGGGCCATAAGGTAGGAGTGAAATACAGTTCTGAATAAGCGATTTGCCATAGTAAAAAGTTACTAATTCTGCATTCTCCACTTGTGCGTATGAGTAATTCAGGGTCGGGGAAAGCAGCTGTGCACAAGTGATCGTTAATGGTGTCTTCTGTTATCGAATCGACTGCTAATTTTCCTTCCTGTACTTTAGATGCTATTTGTTTTGTAGCATTGGTTAACTCCCATTTAGCGCTGTATGAAAGTGCTAGTATTAAGTTTAACCCAGTATTTTGTTCGGTAGACTTAATTGCATTTTTGAGCTCTGAAGTGCAATTGTTTGGTAAATTATCGAGGTTGCCAATGGCATGCAGCCGAACATTGTTTTTATTTAATGTTTTGGTTTCCTTACTAATGGTTAGCACCAATAAGGTCATAAGAGCAGTTATTTCAGCTTTCGGTCTATTCCAATTTTCTGTTGAGAATGCATATAGCGTCAAATAATCAATGCCAATTTCTGCAGCACCTTCTGTTACCGCACGAACAGATTCTACTCCATTCTTATGGCCAAAAACTCTGGCTTTGCCTTTGTTTTTTGCCCATCTACCATTCCCATCCATTATAACGGCAATGTGTCTTGGAAGTCGACTCTTATCAATAGTACTCATTAGATTTTCTGCTAAAAAATGCCTGCAAATATCTTATTAATAGTTGGCATTTAAAAATTGGAAGGACAGCTGTTCTTTTTGGTTAATCGGTAGTTTAATGAAGCACCGATTATAGAATACCAGTCGTTGTCGTAAGACTTAGCATTCTCAAATAATAAACGTTCAGGATTGATGGTTGGCAAGCCATCCATGTCATCTTTTCCAGTTTTTCTGAATCCCCATTCTGCAGATAGTCCTAAACGCCCGAATAAGTTTACCTTCATGCCAATGCCAAATGGGAGTGCAACTCCCCAAGTATTATCTTCTTCGCTAGCCGAGCGAATTTCTTCCTCATCTTGCACTGTAGTTGGATTGTATCGGAATGTAGACACACCAACAAACAAGTATGGAGAAAAAGCGCGTGTGCTGTTCCCAATTTCGTATTCTAAGAAATTAAATTCGATTTGTCCGGAAAGTTCTAATAGGTTGGATTCAAATGAGGCTTTTCGCATTTGACCAAATTCCAAATCTGCTATTTCATCGCTTCCTTTAATTTCAGTAAATAATACGGAAGCTTTTAACGCATATCTAGGGTTTAAATTATAGCGAAATACACCTCCAATTGCGAGTGATCCGGATTCATTGCTAAACTGTTGAGTTGGGTTCAATTCTCCATTATAATTGCCTTTACCTACGAAGATGCCTAATTCGGGAACCTTTTTCTGACCTGTGGCACTAAAGAATAGACCGATGAATAAAACGCTAAAGATATATTTCATGCGATAAAGTTCGGAAATTCAATTAACGTAATAAAGAAAGAAATCGTATGATTTTTAAAATTTAGGTCGACTACGTCTTCTAGCAAGTAATTTTTTGGTTACCGTGATCGTGCCAGTCATGAAGTGATCATTTTGTTTAGAATCTCCTCTTATTTGACCAGGAAAACCATTTGCACCATTGTTACTTGAAATGAATGGTCTTAAATCTTCATTTCCCCCATTGGCGGCAATAATAGCGTCTGTGTCGTAAAATAAACCGCCCACATCATCTATATAATCGGAAAAGGTAACTCGGTGCACAAATTCTACTCCGACTGACCAATATCGATTAATAGTTTTAGCGACCCCTATACCCAATGGAACTGTTAAGGTTGTTCTTTTGTATTTGTCTTTTTGCCCGGGCAGACCTTGGCCTTCCGTTCCAATTGGTTGAAGAGCAATCCAGTCGCCGTTGTCTAGCTGTCCTTTTGGGTTGAAATACATGAATCCAAGTCCACCTAATAAATAAATGTCCATTTTCAAAGCTCGGTTACCCCTTACTCCACGAAGTCTAAATGCTCCGTTTCGTGAGTTTTGCAATAGGTAGAGCTCTCCCATAATGGATGCTTCCCATATGTTTGATCGGAAGTGAAGGTCTCTAGCTCTTCTGAACTTCTCTTTGGTGTATTTATCGTCACCTTTAAGTAACCCCCAAGTTACATTAGCTCTAGCTGAAAAGTTTTTTGTTAGTTGATATTTAAACCCTGCAGTTATCGTCATTCTAGTTGCAGCAAGGTCAAGGTCAGTAAAGTCATTCACTCCTATATCATTTCCTCCACCCAAGTCACCGAGGAAGTTAGTAACTCCAACACCTCCGAAGACTTGTTTTCTGTACCTCTTCCATAATTGAGCGCTAGCTATAGAAGGTATGAAAATAAGTAATAATATAAATCCGTATCGTTTCATATAAATATAATCGAGAACAAATATAGAAAATCGACGACAAAAGTAAACTACTTTTTTCGACTAATTGCAGGAAAGTGCTGATTGACTATTTATTTCTTCTGTCTAAACCCCAGTTTAGCTTATTTCTTAAGCTTGAAATAAATGTTTGGTTCGGCAGCTGAATAAGTGAAATTTGGAAGTCAGCCTTTCGTACTGTTATTTTTTCATCTGATGTAATGTTTTCAGACCGTGAATCTAGTGCTAGTAAACTTTGTTTTGCGCGTGTTTCAATTTGGAACTCCAACACTGAAAAATCATCAATTACAATTGGTCGAACATTTAAATTATGCGGAGCGATAGGTGTAATAGTGAAGTTTCCTGTTCCGGGCATCATAATTGGTCCACCACAGCTCAGTGAGTAGGCGGTGGAGCCTGTTGCTGTAGAAACAATCAATCCATCAGCCCAGTAAGAATTTAGGTAGTCTCCGTCTATGTAGGTATGAATAGTAATCATACTTGAGGAATCTCTTTTGAGAATACTGAGTTCGTTTAGCCCAAAATTCAACGATCCAAATATGTTGTTTGTTGTATCAACTTGTATAAGCGTCCTTTTATTGACACTAAATTTCTTTTCTTGAAGGCAACTAATGGCATATTCTACCTCGGCTGTAGGTGTATTGGATAAAAATCCTAGTCGTCCGGTATTTATTCCTAGTATGGGAATGTTGGAATCTTTGATAATGGTAACTGCATCGAGTATCGTCCCATCACCACCGATGGAAATTAAAAAGTCAGTATCTAGATCGAGAGAGTTGATTTGGAAAGTCTTATAGGTATCAAGATTTTCAACAACTCCATTTAGCTCTGGAAGTAATGGCTCGTAAATGCAGGCTTGAGCACCATGGGTATTGATTGCTGCAAAAAGCTGAGCAATTTGTTGTTGATTATGTCGTTCGATCTGCCGACCATAAATGGCTATTTTCATAGGATTTATATTGGTGATACAAAGTGAATAAATAAACCTGACTCTCCCAACTTATTAAAGGAATATTCTAATCGCAATACCATGTCATAATAGGTAACAAAATCGAGCGACGCGCCTGTACCAAATAGCAAAGTATTCGCTAGATTGTTTTGTGGATACCCTTTATCATCATTTACGTAACCAAAATCGGTATACACACTTGAGTAAATTGCAAAGTGCATTCGATTAAACTTTTCGGTAGGTACTAGTGGTATTTTATATACTCTAGGGCGCAGTAAGTTATACCTAAATTGTAGTTTAG
>CBFHLF010000021.1:0-18315 GCA_965656555.1 uncultured Acidiluteibacter sp.
TTGGGTTCAATGAAAGTTGTTGATAGCGAGCCGCAGAAGTGGATACCGATCTAAAATCCGTCAACCATGTTGAACAACATAATTCCCTGCCGCATGAGCCAATTCCACCTAATCTTCCGGCTTCCTGTCGCATTCCTATTTGTCGCATTTCGATACGCACTTTAAATGCTTCAGCAAGTTTTTTAATCAACTCTCTAAAATCAACTCGCTCATCAGCTGTATAGTAGAATATCGCTTTTGAAAGATCTCCTTGAAATTCGATATCACTAATTTTCATGGACAGGTTTAGCTCAATCGCCAACCGTCTCGCAATTGGCATACCTTCAGTTTCTCGCTTTTGTCCCTCTTTCCACTTTTCTATGTCGTTCTCCTTCGCTTTTCGATAGAGCTTTTTAACCTCTTCCGATTTTCCAAAAGTTTTTTTCTTTTGCATTTGTATCCTTACTAGCTCACCAGTAAGTGAAACCACACCAATATCGTGGCCAGGAGAAGCTTCTACAGCCACCACATCACCAACATATACTGGTAGGTTTTCATGATTTTTAAAGAATTCTTTTCGACCGTTTTTAAATCGTACCTCCACCATATCAAACGGTGTTTGGTTGTTTGGCAATTCCATGTTTGCCAACCAGTTAAAAACGTTTAATTTATTACATCCTCCTGAACTACAGGTTCCATTATTTTTACAACCTCTAGGAGTTCCATCTCCACCAGTAGAACAACTTCCACATCCCATATCTCTTCTATATTTATATCTAGTGCCCTAAAATAAGGGTCGAATAATTATTACAATCTTACAAATTTACATTTTTGGTTCTTAATAGTTTCGTGACTCTGGTAGAAAGGTGGAAAAATACCATTTTAGGGTTTGCGTTCCGCACTATATGATAGTGCGCATCATTGAATAAGGCTATCATTTCAAGGACATTGTTCGTGTGCACAAATGGGGCAAACTTGGTTAGGAATTGCTCTTCTCCGGGGCTTAAACGGAGTAAACTATCGTCTGCATAATTGCTGATGATACTCTCACGCAATAAGCGCAAGCAATATTCAATAAAGTTTTTACGGTATTCCCTGCCGTAATCCTTTCCGCTAATCACCTCAATCCAATCAATCAGAGGAGGTAACTTGCCTGCAAAACACATTCGCATCCATTGCTTGAATAAATCAAAATAATCAGATTCTCCACCTTGCTCTGCTAACCTTACAGCTGTATTGTAGTCCCCGTTGCTAAATGCAGCAATCTGAGCTGATTTCTCGTCACCTATCTGATACGTTTTGTTGATATAGGTGGCTAACGATGCCGAATCAATGGGGTTAAATCGTATTTGTTGTGTTCGGGATAGAATGGTGCGTAGTAGACCTTCCGCCTCATCCGTAATCAAGATGATTAACGTGTTTTCAGCAGGCTCTTCAATAAACTTTAACAGTTTGTTAGAAGCATCCACATTGAGTTTCTCAGCGTGCCAGATGATTACGACCTTATACTTTGCTTCAAATCGCTTGTAGATAATTGAGTTTAGAACCTCTGCGCTTTCAGCTACAGAAATAGCGCCTAATTTATTTTCAATATCCAATTGCTTAAACCATTCAGCATAGCTCAAATAAGCATTTTCAGCAATAGCTGTTCTCCATTCTGCTATAAAATCTTTGCTCACCCACTTTCTTTTCGAGTCCTTGTTGGCAACAGGATAAGAAAATGTCAAGTCAGGATGTGCTAATTTTTCATATTTTAAACAAGAGCTACACGTTCCGCAGCTATCAGTATCTGTAGGGGCAAGACAATTGATGTACTGCGCATAGGCAATAGCCATTGCTAAACTTCCAGATCCGTCGCCACCCACAAATAGTTGAGCATGGCTAACTCTTCCACTTTTGCTACTCTGAATGAGTCGTTTTTTAATTTCCTCTTGACCGATGATGTGCTTAAACTGCATAACTATTTCTAAAATCTACTCCAAAAATAACCAATGCGAATTGCATTTCAGAAGTGATTGATAAAAACCATGGACATTTATTTTTGAAAAGTTACTTTTGTAATCTAATACATCGAAAAATCGATCTACACATATGAAAACACTAGATAATTATAAATTTAAAGGAAAGAAGGTATTGGTTCGAGTGGATTTTAATGTACCACTTAATGACACTTATGCCATTACTGACTACACCCGAATTGATGCTGCTATTCCAACTATAAGGCATATTGTAGATGGAGGTGGTCTTCCAGTATTAATGTCACATTTAGGCCGTCCTAAAGGTACGGCAAACGATAAGTTTAGCCTAAAACATTTGGTGGAAGGGTTGTCGAAAAGATTAGAGCTTCCGGTAAATTTTGCAACTGATTGCATAGGGCAACAAGCAGAAGAAGTAATTAAATCAGCGGAGAACGGAGAAGTGGTTCTTTTGGAAAACTTGCGTTTTTACAATGAAGAAACTGATGGGGATATTGATTTTGCTCGAAAGCTTGCACAATTGGGTGATGCCTATGTAAATGATGCCTTTGGAACCGCTCACCGAGCCCATGCTTCCACCGCTGTGATCGCTCAATTTTTTCCTGATGACAAAATGTTCGGTCGTGTAATTGAGCAAGAATTAGGGGCAGTAAAAAAGGCATTAACATCAGACAATCGACCCATTACGGCCATTATGGGTGGAGCTAAGGTGTCGGACAAAATACTGCTTATTGAGCAAATGCTAGACAAAGTAGACAATCTATTGATTGGTGGAGGAATGGCTTACACATTCTTTAAGGCGCTAGGTGGAAAAATTGGTGATTCCTTGGTAGAATTAGATAAGGTAAATTTAGCACAGACTATTTTAAATTTAGCTGCTGAGAAAAATGTAAATGTTCAACTACCGGTTGACTCTATTACGGCTAAAGGTTTTTCAAACACTGCTGAGCGCGCTATTGCTGACAATATGGAAATCAAAGATGGTTTTATGGGTCTCGATATCGGACCGAAGGCAACAGAAGAGTTTGCTACCATCATCAAACGATCTCGCGTGATTATTTGGAATGGGCCAATGGGGGTTTTTGAGATGTCAAATTTTGAGAAAGGAACTAAAGGCGTAGCTGTAGCTGTGGCTGAAGCGACAAAAAATGGCGCTTTTTCATTGATTGGAGGCGGTGATTCTGCAGCGGCAATCAATAAGTTTGGTTTTAATAGCCAAGTGAGCTACATTTCTACGGGAGGTGGCGCACTTCTTGAATATATGGAAGGTAAAGTGTTGCCGGGAATTAAGGCGATACAAGACTAGAGTCCAATTGAAAATCAGAAAGACTCGACTTAAAGTCTAAGTCCTTTAACATAGGAAGAATCTTTGGTGGAACTGAAATAATCGGTTCGTAAACCAAGGATTCTTTTTTTATGTCATTGGGCACCAATTCGAAGGCTTGATCTATCAAGCTGCTTGCATACAGTAAGGTACCAACAATCAATCCAACTTTTAAGAAGGAGAAGAGAGCTCCTGCAAGTCGGTTGACTAATCCTAAAGCAGCGAGTTTTATAATTCGCTCTAGTGCTTTCGCTAAAAAATGGATGGCGATCACCACTACCAGAAAGGTGACAATAAACGATACCAAAGGGAGTACGTTACTACTCAATGTAAAGTACTGTATTAAGTAGTCTCCGGTAGTGGCAGAAAATTGGTAGGCTGCCCAAATACCAATTACCAACGAAACCAATGACGCTATTTCTAAAATAAGTCCTTTTCTGAAGCCTTTGTAGAGTGCCCAGGCCAAAGGTATACAAATGATAATATCGAGATAATTCATAATCTAATGCTAAACTATTAATTAATTTCGCAAACTATGGAAGAAACATTTGAAAAAAAGTGGGAAAAGGTTACCTCAGTGGTGGAAAATCGGTTTGGTGCCGATGTAGATATGCAAAGCTTACTTTTTTTAATAGGCGTACAAGAGCTCGGTCATGGCTATAAAAAGTTTAGCAAAGACCAAAAGCTAGACGTTATACATGTCGCAGTTTGTACGTTGTTAAGTAAGTATGGTTATTATACGTTTACAGGAATCGATAAAGACGAGTGGCCACATTGGGAGGCTACCGAAAAACTTCCTTTTTTAAAAGCAAGTCAGCAGACGCAAATGATGAAGCAGGCGATTGTAGATTATTTTGAAGATAATCAGTTAATTCGGTAGAATTAGTGTTCTGCGCACAAAGTTGTCACGAGAACGTTGCCTTTTTTCTTCTACCTTAATCGTTTTCATTGCAAACTGTGTGGTATCGCCTAATGAATCGATTCTTAAAGCAGCTACATCAACGATGACTGTATTGATAAACTTTTTACGATATACACCTACCGCATCCGTTCTCCCTGAGTCTAATATAATAGGATCTAGTAAGGTGTTTTCTAATTCACTAGCATAAATAGCAACACGCACATTTTTTAGAGCTCGTCCCATTTCATTCTCCACGGTCAGAATCAATTCAGGTTGCACCTCTTTTTTACACGATGTAAATGTGAGTGCGATACTTAGTGATAAGAAACTTAGGCCGAGTATATTTTTGATAACTTTGTTCATCTTCTAAAAATAGCTGATTATAGTCACAAATATAAAGATATCACCTTTGAATAAACACATTATCTTTTTTTTCCTTTTTTTTGGTCTGTCGTTGATACAGTTATCTGCTCAAAATAAGGTTCTTATTAAGACTACTGAAGGGAACATTATTGTGAAACTTTATGAAGAGACTCCTCAGCACCGCAATAGTTTTTTAGGACTGGTTGCAAAGTCGTATTACGATAGTACTATATTTCATCGAGTGATAAAAGGGTTTATGATTCAAGGAGGAGATCCTGAATCTAGAACCGCATCAAAGCAGAAGGTATTTTCAAATGGCGGGCCCGGTTACACCATACCTGCGGAAATAGACGAGCAATTTATTCATAAGAAAGGCGCATTGGCTGCAGCTCGACAGGCGGATCAGTATAATTCTTCAAAACGAAGTAATGGTTCTCAATTTTATATTATTCAAGGTAGAACGTATCCGAGAGAGTATCTACCTAAGATTAAGAATGATAAAAAAGTAGACTATACGGAAGAACAGAAAAAAATATACGAAACTATTGGAGGTTCGCCTCATTTAGATGGCGGATATACTATCTTTGGGGAAGTCATAGCTGGATTAGATGTGGTAGATCGAATTGCAACGGCCGAAACCAATGGAAAAGATCGACCAAAAAGGGATATCCGAATTATTCGAATGAACGTATTAAACGACTAAAATGCTGAATAAAGTACACGAGTTAAAAGCTGAGGTAGAACAGTTTTCTAGCAAATCTGCTCAGGAAATAGAAGCCTTTAGAATAAAAGTTCTTGGTAGTAAAGGTCTTATTAAAGCGCTTTTTGATGATTTTAAATCTGTTCCGAACGAACAGAAAAAAGCATTTGGTAAAGAACTAAATGAATTGAAGCAATTGGCTCAGCAAAAGTTGGAAGCTTTAAAATTGGAGGCTGGCGATGTAAAAGCCAGTTCTGGTACAGGTCAAACATTGGATGATTTATCTCGTCCTGCATTGGAGCAAGAAATTGGTGCAAGACACCCACTATCGATTATTCGAAATGAGATCATAGAAATATTTAAGCGCATTGGTTTTAATGTTAGCGAAGGGCCTGAAATTGAAGATGACTGGCATAACTTCTCTGCATTAAATTTTCCTGAAGAGCACCCTGCGAGAGACATGCAAGATACTTTCTTTGTAGAAAAAAATCCTGATATAGCCTTAAGAACCCATACCTCTTCAGTTCAAGTGAGAGTGATGGAAAACTCTAAACCTCCCATTCGCACTATTAGCCCCGGAAGAGTTTATAGAAATGAGGCGATTTCAGCCCGAGCGCACTGCTTTTTTCATCAAGTAGAAGGGTTATATATCGATAAGAATGTGTCGTTTGCTGATCTCAAACAAACACTCCTTTATTTTGCAAAAGAGATGTTTGGGGAAGATACTAAGATTCGGTTACGACCATCTTACTTTCCGTTTACAGAACCAAGTGCCGAAATGGATGTTTCCTGTACGATCTGTAAATCTAAGGGCTGTAATGTGTGTAAATACACTGGTTATTTAGAGATTTTAGGTTGCGGAATGGTAGACCCTAATGTGCTAGAAAATGCTGGTATTGATAGCACGGTTTATTCAGGGTTTGCTTTTGGTATGGGCGTTGAGCGAATAGCTCAATTAAAATTTAATGTAAATGACTTAAGGTTGTATTCAGAAAATGATCAACGTTTCTTAAGTCAGTTTTAATTCAACGAATGAGTAAAGAAGTACGGCAACTACACGATGAGTCTGAGCTTATCCTATTGTTGAAAAACAAGGATAAGAAAGGCATAAGTATGCTCTATGATAACTACTCTCATGCGCTGTTTGCTGTAATTAATCAGGTACTAAATAATCAAGAGCTTTCTGAAGATGTACTCCAAGAATGCTTTATTAAAATTTGGAAAAAAATTGGTTCTTACGATTCTTCCAAAGGGCGACTATACACTTGGATGCTAAATATTGCTCGAAACCTATCCATTGATGTAACACGGTCGAAGGATTATAAAAAGTCTCAGAAAGTCCAAACAATTGATAATGCCGTATATGGTTCCGAAGGTACAGTTGATCCTGTGAATGTAGATACCATTGGTTTGGTTGAAGTGGTCGATCAGCTGAAGCCTGAGCAGCAAGCAATAGTAAAGCTTATTTATTTTCAAGGATATACCCAAAAAGAAGTATCGGAAGAGTTAGAGATACCATTGGGAACAGTAAAAACTAGAGTAAAAGCTGCGCTAGATAAGTTACGAAACGTTATAAGTAGATAACAGGTGAAAAAAGAAGAATTCATATCATCCGGTTTATTAGAACTCTATGTTCTAGGAGCCCTCTCGTCTGATGAGTTGGCGACGGTAAATGATATGCTAACAAAATACCCAGAATTGCTTGAAGAAGTAAAGAAAATTGAGCGAGAGGCAATTACATATGCTGAACAGAAATCGCCGAAGCCGTCTGAAGGACTAAAAGCAAACCTATTGAGCGCTATTGATGCACTAGAGGAAGAGGCTGAAGATACTAAGGAGCCAACCGTGAGATCGATAACACCCGATTCTGAATCTTCATCTTCAAACTTTGGCATGTGGCTAATGATGGCAGCATCTATAGCTTTACTATTGGTGAGTTTGGTATTTAATTATTTACAATATCAGGACATCAATAAAGCAAATGCTGTAATTGCTGAGTTAAACGAAGAGCGCTCAGTAATGGCCAATAACTTGGATACCTATAAAACCTCATTTGAGGTAGCTGAGAATAAACTAGAGGTGTTAAGAGATACAGGAAATGTTACCATTCCTATGAAAGGTGTAGAGCTTTCTCCTAATTCTTTAGCCTTAATTCACTGGAATAGAAATACAAACGAAACATACATTGATATTGCTAGTTTACCCGAGCCTCCATTAGAGATGCAATACCAACTATGGGCCATCGTAGATGGTCAGCCAGTAGATCTAGGCGTTTTTGATGTGTTAGATAACGAGTTAGCTATGCAGCAAATGAAAACCGTTGGTCAACCACAGGCCTTTGCAGTTACATTAGAGAAGAAGGGAGGAAGCCCAACTCCAACATTAGAAAAAATGTATGTGCTCGGAACAGTTTAAGTCTTAAAAATGAATAAGTAAAAAGGGTGACTTTCTAAGTCACCCTTTTTTTATGTAATTTTTTTTTAAAAGGCCCAATCATATTGGTCGAGCTCAGACAAACACACTTTTAGTAGGTCGATACTGGCACGTATGTCACTCTTGTCTGCCATTTCTATTACTTGGTGAATGTGTCTTGTTGGTATGGAGATGGCTCCTGAGATGGCACCTCCTGCATTCATACGTTGTATTCCTGAGGTATCAGTTCCTCCTGCAGGTAATATCTCTGGCTGCCACTTGATGGTATGTTTATCTGCTACTTCTTTCATGTATTTTACCATTCTGTAATCACATATGGTGGAGGAGTCCATGATTTTAATCGCCGTACCTTCACCGAGTTTCGTAACCATTTCTTCTGGTTTAGCTCCAGGTACATCGTACGCAATAGTCGTATCTAAGCCAAAGCCAAAATCAGGCTGTATGTCTAGTGCAGATACGTTTGCACCTCGTATTCCTACCTCTTCCTGCACGGTGAAAACACCATATACATCAAATGGTACTTCTTGCTCTTTTAATTCTCTCAATGTTTCAATGAGAATAAAAACAGACACCCGGTTGTCAATCGATTTACAATTGACACAATTACCAAGCTCTTTTAATTCGCTGTAGCGGGTAATAGGGTCACCAATGGATACAATTTTTTCTACCTCTTCCTTATTCATTCCTAAGTCAATAAAGTAATCGGTTATTTTTGCTCCTTTTGTGCGTTCCTCAGGCGACATTACGTGTATCGGTTTACTTCCCATTACACCCATAACATCTTCCTTCCCATGTATAATTACCCGTTGAGATGTTAGTGTTTTTGGGTCAAAACCACCGAGTGGATGAAAACGAATAAATCCCTTATCGTCGATATGATTAACTATGAAACCAATCTCATCCATGTGCGCTCCAATCATTACTCGCTTATCGGATGTTCCCTTTTTTATAGCATACACATTCCCCATATTGTTAATGCTTACTTCATCTACAAGCGGAGTAATTTCTCTAATTACGAGCTCTCTAATGCGTTGCTCAAATCCTGGAGCCCCTGCTATCTCGCATATTTCTTTTAATAATGCTGTGTTTATTGACATACTTCTTTGATTTATGATCCTAAATTACCAATTCACTGTGGTTAGGCGAATCCTATCCTATTATAATTTTTTCGTAAATGAATTTAAAAAAAGCCTTAATGAATCAATTTCATTAAGGCTTTTTCTGTGGGCTTATTATGGCTTAATCTACATAGCTCAATTTAAGCATATTCGATTGTCCTTTCTCTGAAATTGGCATACTAGCCAAGTTGATAACTAAATCTTTTTCAGCTACATATCCGTGTTTTTTCAGTAAATATTTGATATCAGCTATGGTGTGGTCTGTACTTACAAATTTATCGTAATAAAAACCTCTTACACCCCAAACTAAACTTAATGTGTTTAGCAATGCATGATTTCCGGTAAAAGCAAACGTGCCTGCTTTTGGTCGGAAACTTGATATTTTCATTGCTGTATATCCTGAGTGGGTCATGGTTACGATTGCTTTTGCATTCACACGAGCTGCTAATCTTCCTGCATTAAAGCAAATGGAGTCGGAAATAAAACGTTCGTCATCAGGTGAAGTTGGCATTGTTTCTTGATGATAAATGCTTTCAGATGTTTCCATTTGTTCTATTATCTTAACCATTGCTTGAATTACCTGTAAAGGGTATGTTCCTACGGAGGTTTCTCCAGAAAGCATTACAGCATCGGCTCCGTCTAGCACAGCGTTGGCAACATCGTTTACCTCAGCTCTCGTAGGACTGATGTTGGTAATCATACTTTCCATCATTTGGGTAGCAATGATGACCGGTTTTGCTGCCACTAAGCATCGTTTTACAATGTCTTTTTGCACCAATGGAACCTCTTCCATCGGAATCTCTACTCCAAGATCACCTCTAGCTACCATTACTCCGTCTGTCTTGTCGATAATGTCTTCTATGTCTTCTACTGCTTCAGGCTTTTCAATCTTAGCAATTACGCGAGAAGTTTTTCCTTGACTTTTTATAATGTGCTTGAGCTCTATAATATCTCTTGCATTTCGAACAAATGATAAACCGATCCATTCCACGTTATTTTCGATGGCAAAATCCAAGTCAATGCGATCTTTTTCCGTGAGTGAAGGCAAAGAAACCTTTGTATTCGGCAAATTCACCCCTTTCTTTGACGATAGCGTCCCGCTGTTAATGATTTTTGCAACGGCTTCATCCTTTTTGTTGGTAGAAATAATTTCCATCGCCAACTTTCCGTCATCAACTAAGATGCGTTCGCCAACTTTCACATCTTTAGGGAACTCACTGTAATTGATGTATACCTTCTCAGCATTTCCAATAGTTTTAGAAGTGGTGAAGGTAATTTCATTTCCGGCGGTTATTTCTACTGCGCCGTTTTCTACTTCTCCTATTCTAATTTTAGGCCCTTGAAGGTCAGCTAGGATTGCAGTGTGATAACCATTCTCTTTATTGATTTCTGCTACTCGCTTAATTACTTGTAGATGATCTTCATGACTTCCATGAGAAAAGTTTATGCGACAAACATTAACGCCTGCTTCTATGATTTGCTTCAGCATCTTTTTTGAAGAAGTTGCAGGCCCAATGGTTGCTACTATTTTTGTTTTTTTTGTTGATTTCATAATTCTAAAGTTAGTCTAAAAGATTAAATTTCTTTTAGATTTTAAATTTCCTACCATTATTTGATAGGCTTTAAGTATCGGTTTTACTTCGCTTACTTTTCGTAAAACTTCTTTTTCTTCCTGCGTACTCAGTTCGCTTTTAACGACTAAAAGGTAGTCGGCAATTTTTTCTTCTGGTACTAATTTACCGTAGCTTCCTTTATTAGCGATCAAATAATATTCGAGGTGATCTTCTTCGTCTAAGTGGCTAAAGAATGCAAAGCTAGAGGTTTCACCTTTTATCTTTAATTCAAAATCTTGCTCTCTTACGAAGTCAAATCCGAGGTGTTTGTTGAACTCAAATGCTAACCGATATTCTTTTGAGTGACAAACTATTCCAAATAATGTGAAGTCGTAGTCTTCTACTAAATCTAAGGTTAATTTTGGCATAATTAGCAAGAAGTATTAGGAGGCAAAGTTAATAATACATGGCCCGATTTGTTTTCAGCTATGTGAAATACATGTTAAATTTTAAAGCCCCGCTCAAAAAATAACTGAGCTGCATGTTGTTCGGCCGCTTTTTTAGAATTACCCTTTCCATCTATAATCGGAACCTGTTCAATTACAATCGTTGCAATGTAGTAATTAAACTCTTCATTCTCTACTAATTGTATCGAAAAGCTGAGGTGCTTTTTAGCTTTCTGAGCAGCAATAATTAACTTGCTTTTAAAGTCATTCTCTAATGCAATAAGCGCATCCACATCAATGTGGTCTGCAATAATACGCTCGATTACAAATCGTTTGGTTAATTCGTACCCTTTGTCTAGGTAGATAGCACCAATTAAAGCTTCTAGTGCATTTCCGTAAACTGACTTGGCATTTACTACTCCTTCAGATATTTCTAGAAAGGTGTCTAAGTCTAACTTCTTTGCTAAGTCATTTAAGAAGCTTCTGCTTACCATCCTAGAGCGCATTTTCGTAAGAAAGCCTTCCCCTTTAAAGGGAAACTTTAAAAAGAAATAATCAGCAATAATAGCATCCAGTATAGCGTCTCCTAAAAATTCAAGTCGTTCGTTGGAGTTTTTGTTGCCCCTAGGATCTTCTTCAGCTGCCGATTTGTGCCGAAAAGCCTGCTCATAAAGCTCTATGTTACCTGGTATAAAACCGAGTATGCGCTTTAAGGTTTTGTGCTTACTTTTTTCGGTTAAAAAAAAGTATTTAATCCCTGTAAATAAGCTCAATTAGCCGTTGAATTTTTTGAAAATAGCTGAAGCATTGTGTCCACCAAAACCAAAAGTATTACTTAGTGCTGCGTTGACAACGCGCTTTTGGGCCTTATTGAAAGTGAAGTTAAGTTTTCCGTCAAACTCAGGATCATCTTCAAAGTGATTGATGGTTGGAGGTACAATATCATTCTTTACTGCGAGAATAGAGGCAATGGCTTCAATTGCTCCTGCAGCACCAAGTAAGTGGCCTGTCATGGACTTGGTAGAACTGATATTTAAGTCGTAAGCGTTATCGCCAAAAACTTGCTTAATTGCTTTTGATTCGGCAACATCTCCAAGTGGAGTAGATGTACCGTGTACATTAATGTAATCAATATCCTTAGGCGTCATCTCTGCGTCCGCTAAGGCATTTTTCATTACATTAAGTGCTCCTAATCCCTCAGGGTGAGGAGCAGTGATGTGGTGTGCATCTGCTGACATGCCGCTTCCGATAACTTCGGCATAAATTTTGGCCCCACGTGCAATGGCGTGCTCGTATTCTTCAAGAATAAGTGCACCTGCACCTTCGCCTAATACAAAACCTTCCCTTCCTAAGTCAAAAGGACGAGATGCTGTTTTAGGGTCATCGTTTCTAGTAGATAAGGCGTGTAGCGCATTAAATCCACCAACACCGGCTTCATTTACTGCCGCTTCTGAACCACCGGTAATAAATGCATCTGCCATTCCTAATCGAATGTAGTTGTAAGCATCTATGATTGCGTTTGTAGAAGAAGCACAAGCAGATACGGTTGTGAAATTAGGCCCCCGGAAATTATATTTCATTGAAATATGTCCAGGGGCTATATCTGCTATCATTTTTGGAATGAAAAAAGGGTTAAATCGAGGAGTTCCATCACCTTTTGCGAATGCAATGCATTCATCTTGGAATGTTTTTAACCCGCCAATACCTGCTCCCCAAATCACACCGATTCTATCAGAGTTTACCTTCTCTACATCCATTCCACTGTCAATAACTGCTTGGTCAGCAGCTACTAGCGCATATTGTGAAAATAAATCTAGTTTACGGTGCTCTTTTCGGTCAAAGTGACTGTTCGGATCATAGCCCTTTACCTCACAAGCAAACTGCGTTTTAAACTTAGAGGCATCAAACTGTTGTATAGGAGCTGCTCCGCTAACACCATTGATTAGTGCGTTCCAATATTCTTGAACGTTATTTCCAATGGGCGTTAGCGCTCCAAGGCCGGTTACTACTACTCGCTTTAATTTCATTCTAAAAGAAAAAATTATTTTGCGTTCTCGTCAATGTATTTAACTGCGTCACCTACGGTAGCAATTTTTTCTGCTTGATCGTCTGGAATAGCAATGTTGAATTCTTTTTCGAATTCCATAATTAATTCTACAGTATCCAAAGAGTCAGCACCAAGGTCATTGGTAAAACTTGCTTCTGGTGTAACTTCGTTTTCATCAACACCTAATTTGTCAACGATAATTGCTTTTACTCTTGATGATGTATCTGCCATTGTTTTAAATTTTTTATTGTTTTTACAAGCTGCAAAGAAAAAAGTAATTCAGCCAATATCAAAATTTTTTTTTGCTATTTCAGGTGTAAGATACAACTATTTCGTCTAATTGTTTTCTTTCAAGTGACGGAACCTGTGTGCCTTCAAGTGGGTAGCCAATAGGAATCAATAAATAGGGCTTCTCGTTTTCTGGTCTATTTAACACTTTTGATAAGAAATTTAACGGACTTGGTGTATGTGTTAAAGTAACTAATCCCACTTGGTGAGCAGCAGCAATTAATAGACCTGTTGCTATTCCAACTGACTCATTTACATAGTAGTGTTTTGTTTTTTTGCCATCTACCATTCCATAACTTTGTTTGAAAACAATAATCAAATAAGGAGCAATCTCCAGAAATGGTTTTTGCCAATTTGTGTCGAATTTCGCCAAATCGTTCAACCATTCTTCACTCATTCGGCCATTATAGTTTTCGTATTCTTCTTTTTCAGCGGCCTCTCTTATCTTTTTTTTCAATTCAGGATTGCTTACTACGCAAAACGTCCAAGGCTGTTTGTGAGCTCCAGATGGTGCGGTAGAAGCGGTCAGTAATAATTGGTCGATTACCTCCTTAGGAATTGGTCTGTCAGAGAATTCCCTTACGGAGCGTCGCCTATTCATCACTTCATACACATTGTTTGCCCGTTTTTTTAATTCAGCAGTTGATGGAGCAGTATAGTCAAGTGGATGAAATTCTTCTTTTGCTTTCATACTGTTTAATTTAAGAAAATGACAAGATACTGACTTTATCTGATTGTAATTAAAAGGTCAATAAAATCTTGTTTCACCCTAAATAACAATGAAATTGGTTTATTTTTGTCCAAAAAAAATATGGCAAACATTGCAATTTTTGCTTCTGGAAGTGGGTCGAATGCAGAACAGATTATCAAGTATTTTAAAGGTTCTGATAATGCCGTTTCTTTGGTGATCACAAATCGGCGTGAAGCCGGAGTAGTGAAACGTGCCAACGCTCTAGGAGTTTCTTCTCACTATTTCAACAAGCAAGAATTTGTAAAATGTGAGCCAATTCTTGAATTGCTCAAGGCGAAAAAAATCGATCTCATCGTGTTGGCTGGCTTTTTATTAAAAATCACCCCACCTTTAATAGCTGCTTTCCCTGATCGTATTATTAACTTACACCCATCTCTTTTGCCAAAGTATGGCGGTAAAGGGATGTATGGAGAGCATGTGCACCGAGCAGTGCTTGCAGCTCAAGAAAAAGAAAGTGGAATCACCATTCACCTAGTCAACGAGCACTTTGACGATGGAAGAATACTTGCACAGCACCGCGTAATGATAGAGAGCGGAGATGACGTAGGTGCGCTGGCCAAGAAAATTCAAGTATTAGAACACACCCATCTGCCAAAAGCAATAAATAGCTACTTAAAAGAGTTGGGTTAATTCAGGATCAACCATTCGTCATAAAATTATAAAACGACTCCTCTAGGATGTTTACTTTTACGGTATGAAGATTAAATACGAAAGCGCTTCCAAACAATTGAGGTATGATACTGCTTACTTGCGGATGGCTCGAGAATGGGCCTCACTTTCCCATTGCAATAGAAAACAAGTAGGCGCTTTAATCGTTAAAGATAGTATGATCATTTCCGATGGTTACAATGGTACACCTACCGGATTTGATAACTGCTGTGAAGATGATAATGGAGAAACGCATTGGTACGTGCTTCACGCAGAGGCTAATGCCATTTTAAAAGTAGCCAAATCGGCCAATGACTGCAGAGGTGCTACGTTGTACATTACGTTATCGCCGTGTAAAGACTGTGCAAAATTAGTATTACAAGCCGGTATTTCTAGGGTGGTCTATCAGAATGCATATAAAGATGATAGAGGCATTCATTTTTTAAAACAGGCAGGAGTAGAAACGATTCAAATCAACGATTTAGATGAATAATAATTATAAACGCATCATTCTCTTTTTACCCATTTTACTTGCCATTGTATTAGCAGGCGGTATTTTTATTGGTAAACAAATGGTCGGCGCAGTGGCCGTTAATTCTTCTGCTCACGCTAGTGGAGATATGTCTTCGAAGTTAAACCAAGTGATGCGCTACATCGATCAAGATTATGTAGATACTGTCGATTTGGAGGAGCTTTCTACCTCAGCCATTACAGAGCTACTTCAATCATTAGATCCGCACTCTTATTACATTCCTGTTGAAAAATACGATGCCGTAAATGATCCCTTGGAGGGTAATTTTGATGGTATAGGGGTAGAGTTTCGAATTACTGATGATACTATTATGATTGTTAATCCACTTGGTGGAGGGCCGTCTGAGAAGTTGGGCATTATGGCAGGCGACCGTATTGTGAAAGTAGACACTACTGCTGTAGCAGGAGTTGGTGTCAACAATCAGATGGTAATGAAATTACTGAAGGGCCCGAAGGGAACGAAAGTAAATGTGGCAATCTTACGACCGGGTCAAAAAGACCTTTTAGATTTTACCATTACGCGAGATAAAATTCCCTTGCATAGTGTAGAGTCTGCTTATCTGTTGGATGAGCAAACGGGCTATATTAAAATAACTCGATTTGCTAAGAATACGCACGAAGAATTCTTGGCTGCAGCCAAAAAGTTGCGTGAAAACGGGATGAAGAATATCATTGTAGACCTTAGGAATAATGGTGGAGGCTTTTTGACTTCGGCTACTCAGTTAGCCGATGAGTTTTTAGGAAAAAATAAAATGATTGTATACACCGAAGGAAAGTCCCGCCCTAAGCAGGAGTTTTATGCTACTTCAAGAGGAAATTTAGAGGAAACACCCGTTGTTATTTTAGTAAATGAGGGTTCAGCATCTGCAAGTGAGATTTTGGCAGGAGCCATACAAGATAATGACAGAGGATATGTTGTTGGACGACGCTCGTTTGGAAAAGGCTTAGTACAAGAAGGTATCCAGTGGCCTGATGGATCAGCAATTCGCTTAACTGTAGCTCGCTATTTTACCCCAACGGGTAGAAGCATTCAAAAATCTTATGAGGATGGGTTGGAAGCATATAATAATGAGGCATATGAGCGATTTAGTACAGGAGAGATGCAATCAGAAGATTCTATACATTTTGAGGACTCATTAAAATTCGTAACTCCGGGAGGAAAGGTTGTTTATGGAGGTGGAGGTATTATGCCAGATGTGTTTGTGCCGGTAGATACGGCAGATGTTAGCGATTATTTTGGCCGTCTCAATTATCGCGGTATTTTCTTTCAGTTTGGGTTTGAGTATGTAGATCAACATAGAAGTGCCCTAACTGATAAGTATGGCAGCCCCGAGGATTTTATCAATCAATTTGCGGTGGATTCACAGTTGATGGAGGAGTTTGTAGCCTTCGCTGTTGATAAAGGAATAGAGGAAGACGAGGAGGGTTTGTTGCTTTCGCTTAGCTTGATTAAAAATAGAATCAAAGCAACTGTTGGTCGAAATGTATATGGAGAAGAGGTGTTCTATCCTGTAGTAAATGAAATGGATAATACGATAAAGGCTGCGCTAGAGGTATTAAATAAAAAAGCCTGAATCAATTAAGATTCAGGCTCTTTATGTGTTAAGGAAGTTGATTAGTTCATTACTTCTTCAACTTCTTCAG
This sequence comes from uncultured Acidiluteibacter sp., assembly GCA_965656555.1. GTDB lineage: Bacteria > Bacteroidota > Bacteroidia > Flavobacteriales_E > Vicingaceae > Acidiluteibacter. The sequence goes on from CBFHLF010000021.1 coordinate 16,703, forward strand.
TAGTTTCTTCCATAGTAGAATCAACTGCTGCTGCTGTAGAATCCATAGTTTCTTCTACTTCTTCAGTAGCTTCTTCCATAGTCTCTTCCATTTCGTTCATCATTTCAGTAGCTTCTTCTTGAACATCATTAGTTTCAGTTGAAGCACCACCACAAGCATAAAAACCCATAGCTGAAACAAAAATCATTGCTGCGAATACTTTTTTCATCTTTATTTATTTTAAAAAAACGGTTAAAAATTTTTGCAAATATAGATAAATTAACATAGCATCAAAATATATTATTCTGTTTTTAGAACCCTTTTAAATATCTAATAGTCATAATTTTAATTAACTGATAGTTGTGTTGTTTATCCATTTTTGCTTGGAATCGAAGACCTTTACCCTTTCTCCAATTGATAAATGGACATATTGGCCTTCTACAAGTGGTATTTAATGAAATCAGAAGGTATCTAATTTAGCTTTTTAGCAAAGTTTGTTTTGGTGTTTTGGATTTGATATTTTCAGCTTAAATCGATCCTTTATCTTAATCCAGTATACTACATTTTGTAGTTATGAAGTGTTGAATTTCCCAGTTCTTTCTGAATAGTATTAATCTTCGTTAAACGCCTTATAATTATACGGTGGCATGCTTTTAATTCTGTAGCCTTAGTATTACCTTTGATAAAAATCAACTATTAACACATAAACAATATAATATGGCTTTTGAATTACCAAAACTACCTTATGCATACGATGCATTAGAACCACACATTGATGCTAGAACCATGGAAATACACCATAGTAAGCACCATAATGGCTACACCAACAACTTGAACAATGCAATTGAGGGAACTGAACTAGCAGGGAAATCAATCGAAGATATTCTAGCGAACATTTCTGAGCATTCAACAGCAGTAAGAAATAATGGTGGTGGATTTTATAACCACTCTTTATTTTGGAATATCATGGGACCAAATGCAGGAGGTAACCCATCAGGAAAATTAGCCGACATGATCAACGATGCTTTTGGTTCATTTGATGCATTTAAAGATGCATTTTCTAAAGCAGCAGCAACTCAGTTTGGTTCAGGTTGGGCATGGTTATGCGTAGACGGCGGAAAATTAACAGTTTGCTCTACACCTAATCAAGACAATCCATTAATGGATGTAGTAGAATGCAATGGAACACCAATTTTAGGAATTGACGTTTGGGAGCATGCTTACTACTTGAACTACCAAAACAGAAGACCTGATTACATCAATGCATTTTTTAATGTAGTAAACTGGTCTAAAGTAGAAGAAAACATGAACAAAGCGCTGTAATTGAAAGCGTTTTTTAGAACAATTTTGCCAATTATTATTGGCTTATTTGCAGCAGAAGGAGCTACCGCTTCTTCTGCTGTTTCTATTTCATACCATCAGCTTCAACAAGTTGAATTAGCTATTCAACAATTAGATGATGCAGAGGTGATCCAATTGTATAATCAACTAACTATTCCCCGGGACACACTCGCTCCTGTGAAACATAAAAAGCTAAAGGCTGTATTGCTTGGTATTTTTTTGGGGCACTTTGGTGTGCACCGTATCTACTTGGGTACAAAAGCAAATGTTCCGGTTGCTTATTCGCTGACGCT
>CBFHLF010000022.1:0-18203 GCA_965656555.1 uncultured Acidiluteibacter sp.
CCTGCACCAATTCCAATGATGGGAATTGTTACCGATTCAGCCACTCTTTTAGCCAAGTGAGCTGGAATCTTTTCTAAAACGATACTAAAGCACCCCGCTTCCTCTAATAGTTTTGCATCAGCAATCAATTTATTGGCTTCTTCTTCCTCTTTAGCTCTTACCACATAGGTGCCAAATTTATAAATGGATTGTGGAGTTAATCCTAAATGGCCCATCACCGGTATTCCTGCAGATAAAATACGTTCTACTGATTCTAGAATTTCGCTTCCACCTTCTAACTTTACTGCGTGAGCTCCTGACTCTTTCATGATGCGGATAGCAGACGAAAGGGCTTCCTTCGAATTACCTTGGTACGTTCCGAATGGTAAGTCTACTACAACAAGACAATGCTCAATTGCCCGAACCACAGAAGATGCATGATAAATCATTTGGTCAAGTGTAATGGGTAAGGTCGTTTCGTGTCCTGCCATCACGTTTGAGGCAGAGTCTCCTACTAGAATAATATCTATGCCTGCCTTGTCTACAATCTTAGCCATGGAATAGTCATAAGCAGTGAGCATAGAAATTTTTTCTCCCTTTGTTTTCATTTCCTGAAGGGTGTGCGTGGTAATCCTTTTGGCACTTTTTGACTTTGCAGTAGACATAAGTTTAGTTTTTACGGTCTATTATCTAAAAAAAACAAAGCTACAAATCTATTTTGTGAATATTTTAATTTAGTAATTTAGCCTTTATGAAAAAGTGGAACCTAGGAATAATAGGCCTTGTAATGGTCGCGTTAACAAGTTGTGAAACAGATGTAGATCTAATTCAAGATTATGAGCCCAATTCATTTGTATTTGGACTATTAGACCAACATGCAGATACTCAATATGTACGTATAAATAGAGCCTTCTTGGGTACCCTCAATATACAAGATATGGCAAGTGTCAATGATTCTATCAATTATGGTTCAGGAGATTTAAGTGTTAAGATAAAATCAACAGAGTATATTCAGAGAAATGGGGATGTTCAGCCAATCATTAGTCAAACGGAAATTTTTGAATTACAAGAATTAACTGTCCCAAAAGACCAAGGCTTTTTCAATAATGATGATTACATCGTTTATTATTTCACTAACCCCATCGCACAAAAAGAGAATAGAATTGCTTTAGATTATCAGCTGTACATTACTAATCTAAGTTCAGGAAAGGTTGATTCAGCCAATGCACCTATTCAACTGATTGCTGACGTATCGCTTACTCGGCCAAATACAAACTTAAGTACAGCTTCTCTTGCAAAATATACTACCTCAGGTAATCAATTAAACTCAAGCTACGAAATCGAGTGGCTTTCTTCGGAAAATGCTGTTAAACATGAAGTGTATGCCCGCTTTTATTATGATGAAATTACGTTGAGTAATCAGGATACAAGTACGTACAGTTTTGACTATTTTGTGGGAAATGAAGAAAATTTTGGAGGTAACAGTGGCCGTAGAATGGCTTCATCATTGTCACCTATTAATTTTTTCAGAGAAATTAGTCAACAGTTAGAAGTTAAAACTGGAATACAACGAATTCGCCCTCGAGTTAGATTTTTTATGATTGTAGCAAATCAGGACTTCTCCCTTTTTATTGACGCCACAGGTCCATCTGATGATATTAATCAAAATAGGCCTAGTTATTCTAACATGTCTAATGGCATTGGAATTTTTGGTGCAAGAAGTACTCATTTTTCAAACCCAAATTATTTAATTGATCCAAACAATCCAAGATTTCTTAGCTTCAGCCAAGAGAGTTTAGAGTTGTTAATTAGTCTCCCTGAAACTCGGGACCTGAGCTTTAAGCAGATCTAGATTCTGCCGTTTTGTCACGTTAGTGTCAGTCTTTATTACTCGATTATTTATCTATTGTGTCATATTTTCAAAAAATGACAGCGCTTTTTCAATGGCACAGTCATTGTCAAATGTAATTTGAATTAAATCGAATTGTTGAACAACTGAATAAATAATAAATTATGAGTAAGATTATTGGAATAGATTTAGGTACTACCAACTCATGTGTTTCCGTAATGGAAGGAAATGAGCCAGTAGTAATTCCTAATAGTGAGGGTAAAAGAACTACACCTTCTATTGTAGCGTTTATCGAAGGTGGTGAGCGAAAAGTAGGAGACCCTGCAAAAAGACAAGCAATTACAAACCCAACCAAAACGATTTCTTCAATCAAAAGGTTCATGGGTAACAAGTTCAGCGAAATTGAAAAAGAAGTTGGGCGCGTACCATATAAAGTGGTGAAAGGAGATAATGATACGGCTAGAGTTGAAATAGACGATAGAAAGTATACTCCACAAGAAATCTCTGCTATGGTACTTCAGAAAATGAAGAAAACAGCAGAAGATTATTTAGGTACTACTGTTTCTGAAGCAGTAATTACTGTACCTGCATACTTCAACGATGCTCAACGTCAAGCGACCAAAGAAGCTGGAGAAATCGCAGGATTGAAAGTGAGAAGAATCATTAACGAGCCAACTGCAGCAGCTTTAGCTTATGGAATGGATAAGAAGAGCGAAGATGTGAACATTGCAGTATTTGACTGTGGTGGTGGTACGCATGACGTTTCTATCCTAGAACTTGGCGATGGTGTATTCGAAGTAAAATCAACTGATGGTGATACGCACTTAGGTGGTGATGACTTTGACCAAGTGCTAATTGATTGGTTAGCGAATGAATTCAAAAATGATGAGGACATTGACTTAAGAAATGATCCAATGGCGCTTCAACGTTTGAAAGAAGCTGCTGAGAAAGCAAAAATTGAATTGTCAAGTTCTTCTTCTACTGAAATCAATTTGCCTTATGTTACTGCTACAGCTTCAGGACCGAAGCACTTAGTTAGAACATTGTCTAGAGCAAAGTTTGAGCAGTTAGCTGATGAGTTGATTAAAAGAACGATTGAGCCATGTAGAACGGCATTGAAGTCTGCAGGAATGTCGGTAAGTGATATTGACGAGGTAATTTTAGTAGGTGGTTCTACAAGAATCCCTGCAATCCAAGAAGCAGTAAAGGAATTCTTTGGAAAAGATGCTTCTAAAGGTGTAAACCCAGACGAGGTAGTAGCTATTGGTGCTGCAATCCAAGGTGGAGTTTTAACAGGAGAAGTAAAAGATGTTTTACTACTAGATGTTACACCACTTTCTTTAGGTATCGAAACCATGGGAGGAGTGATGACAAAGTTGATCGAGGCGAACACCACGATTCCTACTAAAAAGTCAGAGACTTTCTCTACTGCGTCAGATAATCAGCCTTCTGTTGAGATTCATGTGTTGCAAGGAGAACGTCCGATGGCATCAGGAAACAAAACAATTGGTCGATTCCACCTAGACGGTATTCCTCCTGCACAAAGAGGTGTTCCTCAAATTGAAGTAACATTTGATATTGATGCAAATGGTATCTTGAACGTTTCTGCAAAAGATAAAGCAACAAATAAAGAGCAAAGCATTCGTATCGAGGCTTCTTCAGGATTAAGTGAGGAAGATATCGAGAAAATGAAGCGTGATGCTGAAGAAAACGCAGAATCTGATAAGGCAGCAAAAGAAAAGGTTGAAAAGTTGAATCAAGCTGACTCATTAATTTTCCAAACGGAAAAGCAATTGAAAGAGTTTGGTGATAAATTGCCTGCAGATAAGAAAGAGCCAATCGAAGCAGCATTAGCTGAATTGAAAACGGCTTATGAAGGTCAAGACTTAGCAGCGATTGAGCCAGCAATGGAAAAACTAAATACCATTTTCCAAGAGGCGGCACAAACAATGTATCAGAATACAGACGGAGCTCCTGAAGGTGCTGCTCCTCAAGATGGGGCAGATAGCGGTGACGAAGTAACTGATGTTGACTTTGAAGAAGTAACTGACGAGAAAAAGTAATTTTTCGCTTCATATAAATAGGGAAGCCCTTGCTGAGAATTCAGCAGGGGCTTTTTTTGTAAATAAAAAAGTTTTATTGACATTAGATTCCCAGTTTTATTATAACCACCCCAAAGAACTAATCCCGTTTATATCCGTTAAATTTGTTTGTTTAATAAAACCCACAAATTGAATTCATCAATAACGTATGATTACGCAATAATCGGTTTCGGAGCAGCAGGGGCTAACTTGGCTATGGAAATGGCCAGGGATGCATTTTTTGCATCAAAATCGGTTTTAATTATCGATGAAAACCTTAGTCGGCCCATTGCTAAAAAATGGAGCTTTTGGTCTACAGCCCAAGAGACTACTTTTCCCATCATTAAAAAATGGAAAAAAGCGCATTTTATCTCAACGGAAGTCAACAAAGAAATTGATTTAGAAGACTATCACTACCGCACAGTTGATTCCAATGAATTTAGAGCGTTTGCATTAAATCAAGTAAAACAGCATAAAAATATACAGGTAGAAGAGCTAAAAATTCTAAATGTAAATGAAAAATCGCATAGTGTAGAGATCTCAACTAACAACGAGAATTTTACAGCGGCCCATGTTTTTGATAGTCGCATCGCTGAGGAGTTTGAACTTTATACAGACGGCATCAAGTTGTTGCAGCATTTTAAAGGAGTTACCATAGAAACTGATACACCAACTTTTGACGCTGAAGTTTTCACCATGATGGATTTTAGAGAACCACATGAAGACACGTGTAGCTTTATGTATGTTTTGCCATTTTCTGCAACAAAGGCACTGTTTGAGTTCACGTTCTTTAACCATGCGGTGGTGTCTGAACAAGTATATGATGATGCAACAACTGCATATTTAAACGAGCATTTTCCAAATGTAAAGTTCCGCATCGTGGAAACGGAGCAAGGTATCATACCTATGACAGACTATCCATTTCACAAGCACAACACCAACCGAATTACTAAAATAGGAACAGCAGGAGGTTGGGTAAAACCATCAACGGGTTATTCTTTTAACAATTCACAGAAATATGCCAAAGAGATTGTTAGTAGGATCAAGAATGGGAAGCAGCTAGCTAAAAAGGTAAGCACCACAAAAGGGGCTATTTACGATACCGTATTTTTGGAAGTCTTGAACCATTCGAACTCATTCGGACCTGAGCTATTTACACAAATGTACACGAGAAATCACATCACTACCATCTTCAGATTCTTGGATGAAGAAACTAACTTTTGGGAAGAGTTGAAAGTGATGGCTTCATTTAACCCGACTCCATTCTTGAAGTCCATTTTACGCCTCTTTAAGCGATATATGTTTGGCTACCCAAAATCCCGTTGAAAAACAACCTTGCAATAAAAAACCACCAGTTGGCGCATCCCAATTCAGCATTTCACCGGCGCAAAATACATTCGGGAAAGCTTTCAGGCTGTAATCATCGTTCAAGCTCTCAAAATTAATTCCTCCAACGGTAGAAATCGCCTCATCAATTGGTCTTAATCCTTCAATACGAATAGGTAATGCTTTTACTTTTTGTATTCCAACGGAATGATCTACATATTCCGCTTTGGTAGTGAGTTGCTTTAGCAGTGCATTCTTTTGAGGACTAAGTTGTAATTTACTTTTATAGTTGGTGCTATTTCCAAGCCGTTGTGTTAACTCTTCTGTTGTATTATGCGGCTTTAAGTCCATACAGACAATTGCATTTCCATTCTTGTTCAGTTCACTGCGGATTAGGGCGACCAATGGATAGATAACATTTCCTTCTAATCCATACTGTGTTATGGTTGCTTCTCCTTTCAAGACTTCTCCTTTGTACTTAATGGCAATGTTTTTTAAGGGCTTGCCTTCATGAGCTGCTAAAAAATATGGGTTCCATTTAACCGTTACGCCGCAGTTGGCTGCTTCAAATGGGCTAGTGGATATGCCCTTTTCTTTTAATAAGTCCAACCATTTACCATCACTACCAGTTTTCTTCCACGAAGCTCCACCTAAAGCTAAAATAGAATAGTCGGTTTTGATTACTTCTCCATTTGCGAACGTAAGTTGCTCATTGGTGAAGTCGATTAATTTATAATCTGTTTTAATGTGAACTCCTTTTTCTAATAAGTTATATTCGATTCGCCGGAGCACGGAAACGGGCTTTATTCCTTCTTCTGGAAATACTCTACCGCTTGTCCCTTCATAGGTAGGGATGTATAATTGGGCCAACCATAGCCGGAATTGCTTTGCTGAAAAAGCTTCTAAAGGTCCTCTTACTTTTTTACTAGGAGAGTAGGCTTCAATCAATTCTTCTACTTTACGAGCATTGGTTAAATTAAACCCACCTTTTCCTGCTACTAAAAATTTACGCCCGATTGTTTTTTCTTTCTCGTAGATGGTAACATCGAATAAATCACTTAGAAAATAAGCAGCAATAAGCGCTGTGGGGCCGCCCCCAATTATGGCAATAGATTTTTTCACAGTACAAACATAGAAAAACCCAACTGCACTCAAAGATTTGAGGCTCCTTTTATTTTTTGTACTTAGCTTTGTGTGAGATTGAAAAAAGATACTATGGCAAACGAGCAACCACTTATATTAATCACCAACGATGACGGGATTACTGCACCGGGTATTTTACACCTGATTAAGGTAGCAAAAACGATTAGTAATCAAATTTATGTAGTCGCTCCTGATAAGCCACAAAGTGGAATGGGGCATGCCATTACCATGAATGCGATGCTTCGTATCCAACCATTTGACATGGATGGTGTGACGGCCTTTAGTTGTACCGGAACACCTGTTGACTGCGTGAAGTTAGCGATGTCCAAAGTAGTGCCTCGAACTCCTGACTTAATTTTATCAGGTGTAAACCACGGTTCAAACTCTTCCATTAATGTGATTTACAGCGGAACCATGTCTGCTGCCGTAGAAGGCGCTATAGAGGGTGTTCCTTCGATTGGTTTTTCACTTTGTGATCACAGCATAGATGCTGACTTTGTTCCAACGGAACAGTATATTAAGCGCATCATTCAATTTGCATTGGATCACCCGATGGAAAAAAATACCTGTTGGAATGTTAATTTCCCATCCATTGGTTCAGAATTGATCAATGGAATTAAGGTTTGTCGTCAGGCGAAAGCAGTATGGGAAGAAGAATTTCAAGAACGACAAGATCCAACAGGGAAGCCGTATTATTGGCTGACAGGAAAGTTTGTTAATCATGAACCTGAGCAGGAAGATACCGACGAGTGGGCTTTAAAAAATGGCTATATTAGTATTGTGCCAGTTCAGTATGATGTAACTGCTCATGGTGCATTAAATCAGCTTAAAGGGTTAGAGGATGAAAAGTAAAATAGACCGTATTGGAGTTGGAGTAGGGCTAGGAGTGTTATTGCCCGTTATTGTTTTGGCGCTTTTTTACTGGTCGACTTATTCCTACTTAACGGTTCCGACATTTCTTAGAAAAATGGCTTTTATGGAGATTATCGTAAAGATTCTTAGTCTTTGCGCAATTTCTAATATGGGGCTTTTCTTCTTGTTTTATTACCTCAAAAAAGATAGAGCGGCTCGTGGAGTCTTGTTTGCCACTTTTGTATATGCATTTGGTGTGGTACTTTATAAATTATTTAACGGAACATTGTAATGAAGTACTACATTATCGCAGGAGAAGCCTCAGGAGATTTACACGGAGCTAACCTTATTAAGCAGCTAAAATTGAAGGACCCAAATGCTGAGTTTCGCTGCTGGGGTGGTGATTTAATGCAAGCTGAAGGAGCGGAGTTAGTCAAGCATTATCGTGATTTAGCATTCATGGGCTTTATTGAGGTGGTTATGAACCTGAGAACCATCTTGTCGAACATTAAAACCTGCAAGAAAGATATTGAAGTCTATCAGCCTGATGCGGTAATTTTAATTGATTATCCGGGATTTAATTTGAGAATAGCCGAGTTTGTTCACGAAATGGGCACGAAAGTGTTTTATTACATTTCTCCTCAAATTTGGGCGTGGAAGCAAAACAGAGTGCATAAAATCAAAAAGGTAGTCGACAAGATGTTTGTAATCCTGCCATTTGAAAAGGCATTTTATAAAAAGTTTGACGTTGAGGTTGATTTTGTTGGACATCCCTTAATTGATGCCATTGCTGCTGAGCAGAAAGTTCAGCCTACTTTTGATGAGTTTACTCGTAACAATAACCTGCAGTCAAAGCCAATTATTGCCTTGCTGCCCGGAAGTAGAAAGCAAGAAATATTAACGATGTTGCCCATAATGCTCAGCGTGATAGATCAATTTCCATCTTATCAGTTTGTAATTGCCGGTGCACCTTCTCAAGACCACTCCATTTATGCTCCATTTGTGAAAAAGAGCAATACAAATGTGATTTTTGGTAAGACCTATGATCTGTTACAGCAATCTGAAGCTGCATTGGTTACCTCAGGTACAGCTACCTTAGAAACGGCACTGTTCAAAGTGCCTGAAGTGGTTTGTTATAAAGGAAGTGCTATTTCTTACGCCATTGCCAAGCAATTGGTAAAAGTGAAATACATCTCCCTTGTCAATTTAATTATGGACCGAGAAGTAGTAAAGGAGTTAATTCAAAGTGAATTGAACACTTCAATGTTGAAAGAAGAATTATCGAAGGTATTGAAAGGTGGAGAAAAGAGAGCTACTTTGCAAGCTGATTATGATGAGCTAATCCAAAAACTTGGAGGTACAGGAGCCTCAGAAAAAACAGCTCAATTAATGGTTGATAACTTAGACTAATTGAAAAAAGTAACATTCCTCTTATTCGTTGTTTTTCAGTTTGTAGTTGTTAAGGCTGAATTGATCAATATTGGCATTTTCGCCGATTATGATATCCATCAATTTGATTTTAACGCTAGAGCAGGAGCATATACGATTTTTACAGAAAAAGGACGATTAAAGGAGATTACGCCTCAAGATGTGATTACTGTAAATTATGTAAATACACACATTGAAATAAAAATAAATGGAACTAATTTAGGTCAATTCGATAAAGTAAGTTTTATTGGAACAGGTTGGTACAACCATTTTAAAGTATCGATTAAATCACCCATTCAGAAGGAAAGTCGCTACGATGATAATTTAAAAATCCAATTGACCAATAAAGGTTTTCAGCTCATCAATAATATTGATTTGGATAATTATATTGCTGGTGTAGTGGAGGCAGAAGTGGGACGAAGGCCGGTAGAGGAGTATCATAAACTACAAGCTATTATTTGCCGGACATATGCATTGGCTAATTTAAAAAAGCATTTTGCTGATGGTTATAATTTGTGCGATCGTGTTCACTGTCAAGCATATCATGGAAAAACCTTCTTTGATCAAATTGCAAAAGCTAGTCAAAGTACAAGAGGGTTAGTGATTGTAGACAGTGACATCAACTTGATCACTGCAGCGTTTCATAGCAACTGTGGAGGAGAAACAGTAAAGTCTGGTGATGTTTGGAGTAAAAACCTATATTACTTAGATGAAGTGATTGACACATTTTGTATTAAAACCTCAAATGCGCATTGGGAAAAGGTTATACCCAAAGAACGATGGTATAATTATGTTTTGCGTAAGGCTCCGCAGGTGCAAAAAGGACAACTTAGAGACGATTACAATCCTCAAAGAAGATCACTCAGCTATCTAAATAATAACCGGCTTTCAGTGGAAGATATCCGTTTTGACTGGAAGTTGCGATCAACTTACTTTTCTGTGTTCAATGAAGGAAATAATGTTCGACTGAAGGGGAGAGGGTATGGACATGGAGTTGGTTTGTGCCAACAAGGAGCAATGGAGATGGCCCGTTTGGGATTTTCATATTCGGATATACTGCATAAGTATTATAAGGGAGTTCATTTGATTAACCTTTCTGCTTTAGAGTTTTTTAGGGAAGATTAATTGAGTATATTTAGCTATCAACTAATATGATAGCTATGTTTTCTTGGAGTAACATACCGTTGGTTCGCTTAATCATTCCGTTTATTGTCGGAATCCTATTAGCTAATTTTGTCTCTATTGACTTATTCCATTTACTACTCATTTTTATTTCGGGGAGCCTTTTGGTATTGGTCTCCACATTTATAAAATTGCCATTTACTTATCGTTGGGTATTTGGGCTCTTTTACCTTTCAGTTATCTTTATAGGAGGTGTTTTTTGCGCTAAGTTTTACGTCACTAATTCATTTTCGTCTGTTCCTATAAACCAAACTTACTTTGCGCAGATAACTGATCATCCTGATGAAAAAGCAAAGACTTATAAATTAAGGTTACAAATTTTATCACTTAATGAAACTTCTCCCAATCGCCGGCCAATAATTGCTTATGCTCAAAAGGATACAGCAGTCATGAAATTGGAGGTGGGTGATTATATCTTATTTAAAGGTATTTTGAATCAAATTGATGGCAAGAGGAATCCGGCCACGTTCGATTATGCGAATTATTTGTCTAACAAGAATATATTTTATCAAGTTTACCTTCCAAAAGGAAGTTGGAAAATGGCGACTACAAATAGCTATTTTTCTCCGCTTATTTGGGCGAAAAACTTACAACGATCCATACGAAACCTGTTTACAAAATACGTTTCACAACCTTCTGCACGTTCAATTTTATTTGCACTGGTGCTTGGGGATAAAACAGAATTAGATAGTGATGTAAGTAAAGACTTTGCGGTTGCTGGCGCTATGCATATCCTGGCAGTTTCAGGTCTTCATGTCGGCATAATATACAAGGTGCTTGATTGGTTATTTGTATTTCTATTGGCAGGTAAAAGGCACCGTAATAAGCGGACTTTTTTGCTAATTAGTAGTCTGTGGCTATATGCTTTCATTACTGGCTTGTCTCCTTCAGTTTTGAGAGCGGTTTGGATGTTTTCTTTTATTACTTATGCGAAGTCAAAAGACAATATGCCCAGTTTTTATAATACCCTGGCGGCCTCTGCCTTTATTATTTTAATCATAGAGCCGAATTATATTTATCATGTTGGTTTTCAATTGTCTTACTCGGCAGTCATTGCCATTGTTTCTATTTATCCATTGCTTTATGAGCGTTTTGCAACTAAATATAAGGTTCCAAATTCAATCATTGGCTTAATAATCGTATCGATTGCAGCCCAAATTGGTACAGCACCTTTTGCCATCTATTACTTTCATCAATTTCCAACCTATTTCATCATCACCAACCTGATTGCCATTCCGGCTGCATTTTTATTGCTTTCAGGAGGTTTGCTTTTAATTCCGCTTCATTTTATTGCAACAGATTTGGCTCAATTCGTGGGTCTCTTGGTAGATTGGCTCGGAGTTGTGTTGGTGGAACTAATTGGACATGTCAGCGCTCTCCCAAATGCTAGTTATAATCGGTTATGGATTGATCAATGGCAACTGCTTACTGCTTATTCGTTTCTAATGGTTCTTGTGTATACGTTTTCAAATTATTGGAAACGGGGAATATTTATTGCTTTGGTGTTACTAATGGCTTCATTATTCCAATGGTCCCTAAGTAGTTGGCATCGTTCGCAACAACAGTTAACCATATTGTACTCCGTGCACGATGCAAATGTTATCGGATTTGTGAAAAACAGGGCAGCATTTATTTATACTGATAATGATTCCATTCAGAACTTATCATCATGGAGTTATCAGGTTCAGCCTTCTTTAGATAGTTTGGGAGTGGAGAAGGTCTCTTTTAGAGCAGCTGATTTTTATTGGATAGATACTTTTAATGTAAGTGGAAATACTGTTTTGTCTTCCGATTACTTAAGAGTATTAATAAGGCGCAATGCTACTGCGGACGAATTGTTGAATTTAGATACTTCAGTAATAATTATTAACAACAATATGAATATATTATCAAGTAATCCATCTAAGAATGAGTATTTTTTCAGCTCAACTATACCTTCTTGGAAGATAGATAGCTATGCTGACTCTACAACAAGTTCAAGACCATTTAATTTATATGATATGGCTACTGTTTATGTAGAATAGACGTACAATGTCAATTGTTTGATATTAAACTTTTGTAAATTAATGTTTAATTTTATGAAGCTTTATAGTAAGCGCATCACATTTTATATTTTTTAAATGAAAATTAAATCTATAGCAGTTGCTGCTTTAATAGCGATAACGACTGCCGCCTCCGCTAAGTCCATTAAAGGGGAATTAGCAAACTCTACCCTAAAAGGAGCTATTGAAATTAGGTACACAGAGCAATCAGAAGCACCCGCTTTCATTGAGTTTAAAGTAGATGAAAGGCCTTCTGCAAATTCATTTCAATCAATAATGTCTGGAGTATTCAAAAACAGTCCATCTACTACTTTTCGTTTGATTAAATCTATGGAAGATGAGATTGGTTATACTCATGAGACCTATCAACAGTACTTTAAAGAAGTAAAAGTAGAGCATGCTACATATGTCAGTCATATTAAAAATGGTCTAATTGAATCCATTAGCGGATTTGGTCTATTCTTAGAAGACTTTTCAACAACTTCTTCTATGTCAGAAAAACAAGCACTCATAAGTGCACTTGATTTCGTGGGAGCGAATACCTATAAATGGGAAGTACCCACAGAAGAAGAGCAGTTAAAAGTAATTGAGGAAGATCGCAATGCTTCTTACTACCCTGTTGGTGAACAAGTAATTATTGCTAAAAATGCAGAGTATGAAAATGCAGATTACCGTTTGGCTTGGAAATTTAATATTTACGCTCATGAACCCATGTCTAGAGCAGAATATTATTTAGACGCAACCACTAATGAGGTAATTTTTGTAAATGGTCAGATACATACCGGAAATGTAACAGGAACAGCTGTTACCGCTTACAGTGGTAATCAAACCATCACAACAGATAGTGTAAGCCCAACTTTATATCGTTTGAGAAATACTGAGCGGGGCAATGGAATTGTTACTCTTGATTGTAATACAGGTACAAGTTACGGAGCAGCACTTGATTTCACAGATACGGATAATATGTGGAACAATGTAAATGCCGATAAAGATGAATACGCTACTGATGCTCATTGGGGCGCAGAGAAAACATGGGATTACTTTTATAATGTTCACAACAGAAACAGCATCGATGGTAATGGTTTTGCACTATATTCTTACGTTCACTATGATCAAAACTATGCAAATGCATTTTGGGATGGACAGCGAATGACTTATGGTGATGGAAGTCCAACATCTGTATTAAATTCACCTCTTACAGCCTTAGATATTGCAGGTCATGAAATCGCTCATGGTCTTACATCTAATACTGCTAATTTAATTTACCAAAGAGAGTCAGGAGCTTTAAATGAATCATTTTCTGACATTTTCGGAACAGCGATTGAATTCTATGCTCGTCCAACAAATGCAGACTGGTTGATCGGTGATGATTTAGGAAATTCAATTCGAAGTATGGTTAATCCAAATGCCTATGGAGATCCTGATACCTATGGCGGAACTTCTTGGAGAAACCCAAATTGTGGAGCTCCTACACAGGCAAATGATTATTGTGGCGTTCACTCTAATAGTGGCGTGCAAAATTATTGGTTTTATCTTTTAACTGAAGGTGGAAGCGGAACGAATGATTTAAATAATGCATTTACCGTAAATGGATTAGGAATTGATACGGCAAGTAAAATTGCATTCAGAAACTTAACTGTTTATTTATCCCAAAATTCAACGTTTGCAGATGCGCGTTTTTATTCGATAAAATCAGCCGTTGATTTATACGGACCATGTTCTCCACAAGTAGAGTCTGTGACGAATGCGTGGTACGCAGTAGGTGTTGGTCAACCTTACATCCCCGGAGTAGGTGCTGATTTTGCTTCTACAGATACTTCTTCTTGTATTGCTCCATTTAGAGTAAGGTTTCAAAACAACAGTAACAATGCTGTAAGCTATTCATGGGATTTCGGTGATGGTACATCTAGTACAGCTTTAAGTCCTGCGAAATGGTATAATACAATTGGTAATTATGATGTAACATTAATCGCAGATGGTGGAGCATGTGGAATAGATACTTTAGTTAAGACGGGCTACATTTCAGTTGATACAGCAAATCTGTGTAATACTGTCCTTGTTAATGGCACTAACACCACACAAACATCTTGTGCTGGTAAACTATTTGATAGTGGAGGCTCTAGTAGCGATTATGAAGATAATATGAATGCTACTATTACCATAGCACCGCTAGGTGCATCATCAGTTAGGCTTGACTTTTTAAGCTTCGATGTAGAAGCAGGACAAGGGAATTCGTGTAACTATGATTATATGGAGGTTTTTGATGGGCCATCTGTAAATGACCCTTCTTTGGGAGTGTTTTGTAATAATAATATACCCACTAGTATTTCATCTACACGGAGTGCCATAACTATCCGGTTTATTTCAGATGTGAATACCACAGGAACAGGCTTTGAATTAGATTGGACTTGTATTTTGCCAACTTCTGCACCTGCAACTAATTTTTACGTAAGTGCCGACACATCTTGTTCTGGGTTCGTTCAGTTCTTTGATTACTCTTCAAATGGACCATCCTCTTGGAGATGGGATTTTGGAGATGGAACATCATCCACAAGTCAAAACCCTAGTAAAGTTTACACTTCGAATGGGGTATATAATGTAAAATTGGTTACTTCAAACAGTTTTGGTTCTGACTCATTAGTTCAGAATAATTATGTGTCTATTCGACGCCCAAGAGTTACTTCATTTTCAGGTGATACAGCATGCCCAAATAATGCTGCTGTTTTAACTGTGAATGGATCAGGAATTGTCAATTGGTATGACGCTGCCACAGGTGGTAATTTGATCGGTACAGGAAACCCATTTACTGCGCCATTAGTTACCAATACAGTTACTTATTATGCTGAGGCTTTTGATCGTAGTGGAGTTGTATCAGGAGGAGCAGCTGACAATACGATTGGTAATGGTGGTACTTTTAACGGAGACCAACATTTGAATTTCTCAGCTTTAAAAGAATTTACATTGAAGTCAGTTGAGGTATACGCAGCAAGCGCAGGAAACCGAACCGTAGAATTGCGAAATAGTAATGGAGTTGTTCTTCAAAGCAAAGTGGTAAATATTCCTACAGGAAATCAGCGTATTACATTGGATTTTGATGTACCGGTTGGAACCGATTATCAATTAGGCGTCGCTGTTGGTTCATCACCAGGGCTGTTCAGAAATAGCTCAGGTGCTCAGTATCCATATAATAATGGTATTGTTAACATTACTTCAAGTAGTGCCGGAAGCGCTCCATTGGATTATTACTATTTCTTCTATGACTGGGAGGTGCAAGAAGTATGTAAATTTTCTAGAGTACCTGTAACTGCTATTTATGATCCTAATTGCGTTGCAACTTCTCTCTTTGAAAATACACAATCAGTTTCCATATCTCTAGTTCCAAATCCTACAAAGGATGAGCTAACGATTAACCTGGATCTATCAAAAGGTACTCAAAGCACTATAGATATTGTTAATTTAAATGGACAGGTAGTAAAATCAATCAATTCATCTGTTCTTCCTTCGGGTCCCTCTCAGTTTATGATAAACGTAGAGGATCTAACGCAAGGAATTTATTTTGTTAACTTTAGAAGTGAATCAATTAGCAAAGTTGAAAAACTGATTATTATGGATTAATACTTCATAAAGCATAAGCTAAAACGCCTCACCTATGTGAGGCGTTTTTGTTACTACCGTATTTTTTGCCTTGCTTGGCACCTAAACAGTATATTTAACTTGTGAAAAAAGAAGAAACAGAGAAATACAATTGGATGGTTTTAGTACCCAGTAATGAGGTTTCGTTACTAGATGAGTTACCTGAAGGTAAGATCATACGTCGTTTTGTTGATGATCAGTGGATTTGTGTAACCAAATACGAGCAGGAACTTTTTGCATTTAAAGATAAATGTCCTCACTCAGGAGCTAGTTTTTTGAGAGGAACTTGTGAGGAAGGAAAAGTGGTTTGTCCACTACACAGATACGGCTTTGATTTGAAAACAGGTAGAGGACATGGTTTATATTTAGATAATTACCCGGTGTTGCTTCACGAGGGGCGGTACCTCATCGGTTTTGAAAAAGGATTTTTCGGGTTTTGAAAAAGGTAATTTTCATATCATCATTATTAATTGTTGTAATAGATCTTTTTGGACAAGACTCTACAAGATTCGACAATAGCCGGTTAAAGAAGGTCATCATAACTGAGTCAGTTTTATATGCAGGTACAATGGGTGTGCTGGCAACGCAGTGGTACAGCAAAGATGACCGACAGCACTTTCACACATTTAATGATAATGACCAATGGCTTCAGATGGATAAAGTTGGTCACTTATTTTCTGCATACCAAACTGGTCGTTTGGGTATTGATGTTTTGCAATGGGCAAGTGTAGAGGATAGAAAAGCTGCAGTTTATGGCGGTAGTTTGGGTTTTCTCTTTTTAAGCGGGGTAGAAGTGCTCGACGGCTTTTCGAAGGAATGGGGATTCTCTTGGGGTGATTTCGGAGCAAATGCTTTTGGGGCTGGGATGGCTATTTCACAAGAACTATTGTTCGGGAAGCAGGTAGCATTGATTAAGTTTTCTTATCATCCAACCGACTTTAGAGAATATCGGCCAAATGTGTTAGGAGAATCTGAACAAGCAGGAATTTTAAAAGATTATAATGGACAAACGTATTGGTTGTCCTTAAACTTAAAAGATATCACTCATGCAGATTATGTACCTGAGTGGTTGAGTATAAGTGGTGGTTACAGCGGAACAGGCATGTTCGGAGGCTCATCAAATCCAATTATTAATGCAGACGGAGCTAGTATTCCAAACGTTAATCGTTATCGACAATACTACCTGTCATTAGATATTGACTTAGAAAGAATTCCAACAAAGTCACGATTTTTAAAGGCCACCTTTAAAGCATTAAACTTTATAAAAGTACCTCTCCCTACTGTTCGATTCCAAGATGGAAAAGCCCCTAAGTTTTATCCACTTTATTTCTAAATAGCTCCTTGATCGATTAATATCTTAGTCTTCAAAACTCCTGCCACAGTTAGGCTGTCTGTCATATCTCCATTCATAACTGATCTATATAATTGTTCAAATGGAAGTTTCTTAATTTTTAACTCTTCGTCTACATCCGGAGATGATGCTTGAAATGTTAGATCCTTTGCGATGTAAATTAATCCATATTCGTCGCTAACAGAATTACTGAGGTGCATGGTTTGTATCAGCTGATAGTCTTTAGCAATAATGCCTGCCTCCTCGGCTAACTCGCGTTTAGCGGACTCAATAGGGTCTATTCCGTGCTTTCCACCACCTTCTATGATTTCCCAGCTGTAGGAATCCAATGGAAACCGATGCTGACCTACAATCCATGTGTTGTAATCCTCATCTAATGGAATAATTCCGATAGCTATATTTTTAAAATGTATTTCTCCATAAATGCCATCTATCCCCCCAGGATTGACTACTTCATGCTCCGTAACTTTTATCCATGGGTTTTCATATGCTTTTGTTGATGTTTTTATTTTCCAAGAACCTCGCTCTTTCATACTATTCTTAAATTGAATTCAATAATTTTGAAAACTATCAGCATTAAATCAAATGGTTTTCAAAGTAGGAGATAAAGTTAGGTTATTGAATGAAGTTGGAGAAGGGGTTATTACTGAAATAATCTCATCTGATCAGATTTTGGTAGAAACTGCAGATGGAATGGAGTTTCCCTATCATGAAAATGATTTATTAAAGGTTAATGGCGACGATTCTATTACCTTTAAGAAGCGTGAACCTCTTGAAGATAAACCAACTTCCAAGTCTAAAAGAAGATTTGTAGAGACGCTTCCTGTATCTCCGAAAAAGTCATCTGATAGGGGTGTTTATGAGATAGACTTGCACATCGAGGAGTTAGTCGATGAACCAGGTATTTTAACACCCACTGAAATGCTAAACATTCAATTGATTCACTTTAGGGAGTGTTTGAATGAAGCCATTGCTTTTAAAATATCACGATTAGTTGCTATTCACGGAGTAGGGGAAGGGGTGTTGAAAAAAGAAATTAGAACTATTATGCGCGATAATTATCCTGCTATTGAATATCAGGATGGAAATACCCGAAAGTATGGTTTTGGTGCTACAGAAATAACTATACGCAATCTTCATAAATAGTGTAGATTTGCAAGGCAAACTGCTCTATCGCTCTTTTAGTAATAGAAGGGAGGAAAGTCCGGGCAACAAAGAGCGCCGCACCTTAGAGAATCTGAGGGCGTTTTGCAGCGATGCAAAATGACAGAAAGTGCAACAGAAAGTAAACCGCTCGTCTTTGACGCAGTAAGGGTGAAACGGTGAGGTAAGAGCTC
>CBFHLF010000023.1:0-18069 GCA_965656555.1 uncultured Acidiluteibacter sp.
CCAAGATCCAAAAGGAGAGTATGCGGCTGTAATTCCATTGTTTTTAAAGGCAATGCTAACCGCTACATCACCGGTACTTAATGGTGATGGAGAGCAAACACGTGATTTTACTTTTGTAGAGAATGCGGTGCAGGCAAATATTAAAGGGTTATTCACTGATAATCCAAATGCTATTAACCAAGTTTACAATATTGCTTGTGGAGAGCGTGTATCACTAAAAGAGTTGGTAGAGGTACTTAAAGATTTAACCGGTGCTGATGTTTCTTCAACTTTCCGTGCTCCACGTCAAGGCGATATTCAAGATTCATTGGCGAATATCAGTAAAGCTCAGCGGTTACTGGATTACCAGCCTAAGTATAAAATGACCGATGGACTTAAAATTACCAAGGACTGGTTTCAACAAAACCGAGAAATTTTAGAAATTAGCTAAAGCGATTTAAATCTTATGGGTTTCTTTTCCAATCTATTTAAACGAAAAGAGCAGCTATTAGAGCCTGCAGACTTTTCAGTCTTAAAAACAGATTTTCATTCTCACTTGATACCCGGCATTGATGATGGTGCTGCCAGTTTAGAAGATTCCATAACGTTAATCCAAGGTCTAAGAAGCATGGGGTTTAGTAAGATTATTACTACGCCTCATTGCATGTCCGATTTTTATCGAAATACGCCGGAGATCATCAATACTGGGTTGGCAGAAGTGAAAGCTGAATTAGTTAATAGAGGCATTGAAGTAGAATTGGAAGCCTCTGCTGAATATTATTTGGATGATGATTTTGAACGTAAAATCGATGATGGGGAATTGCTGCCATTTGGAGATAATTATATCTTATTTGAACTCCCTTTCTTGTCTGAACCACCCAACTTTAGCCAAGTAGTTTTTAAGCTTCAGTCTATGGGCTATAGGCCAATCTTAGCTCACCCTGAACGTTATGGGTTTTACTACAATAAATTTGAAACGTATCAAGAATTTGTTGATCGAGGAATTCACCTTCAAGTAAACCTTATGAGCTTGATGGGACATTATTCACCAGAAACACAAAAGATCGCTGAAAAGTTGATTGATCAAGAGCTTGTATCTTTTCTTGGAAGTGACTTACACAATGAGCGACAACTACCCTTGCTGAAGCAGGCATCTCGTATGCCTTCGCTACATAAGTTGCTCAATTCAGGTAAATTAAAGAATGATTTACTTTAAATAATATTCACTTCCCGCTCTAATACTACACCAAATTGGTCATTGACAGAATTAATGATTTCTCTAGATAGATCGTAAATCTCTTTTCCTGTGGCACCACCATAATTTACTAGAACTAATGCTTGTAATTTATGTACACCATAATTGTCGTTTATGGTTTTTCCTTTCCATCCACACTGTTCAATTAACCAACCTGCGGCCAATTTACGCTCGTTATTTCCTACATCGTAAACAGGTATGTTGGGGTGATTTTTTTGCAGCTTTTTTGCAAAGTCGGCCGTAACGACAGGGTTTTTAAAGAAACTTCCTGCATTGCCAATTTCAGATGGGTTAGGTAGCTTGGAAGATCGGATGCTAATTACCGCATCACTCACATCTTTGATTGTTGGTTGCGAGATGTTCTTTAGTTCCAAAGCGGCATTGATTGCTCCGTAACTCGTATTAATCGTTGCTTTCTTGCTTAATTTAAATCGTACAGAGGTAATTAGGAATTGATTCTTATGTGTTGTTTTAAAAATACTGGTTCTATACCCAAAATCACATGCTGCATTAGAAAACTCAACCGTTGATCCATCTGAAAGTCGGGTGGCTTTTACTGAAGTAATTAGATCTTTTACTTCTACACCATAAGCACCTATATTCTGCATCGGGCTTGCACCTACCTTGCCGGGGATGAGCGATAGGTTTTCCATACCTGCATAATTATTCTCTACGCAATACATCACCAAATCGTGCCAAACTTCTCCAGCTGCAACCTCTAGCGTCACCGAATCTTGATCTTCCTCTGTGATAGATATCCCTTTTAAATTATTCGCTAAGATAATTCCATCAAAATCTGTTGTGAAAAGTACATTGCTTCCACCTCCAATAATCAACAGCGGCTTTTTATGTTGGTGCAAGTAGTCGATAATTTTCGGTATTTCTTCAGCCTGATTAAGTTCTATGATTTCATTCGCGCTGCAAGCAATTCCAAATGTATTGTACCGTTGTAAAGATTCATTTTTGTGGATGACCATATGGTGTCTTTTGTTTACAAAAATAGATTTTCCATTATTAAATCAGATTGTACAGGATAAACAATTTCATTTTTATATTTTCGTCATCATATTATGAAAAAGGATAGTCAACGAATATATGTTTCTGTAACCAATGATCTTTGTACCGATCAGCGGGTGGCTAAAGTATGCAATACGTTGGTGAAGAACGGTTATGATGTGATGCTAATCGGGCGGAAACTTCCGCACAGTTGGCCGTTAAAATTAGAATACTCAACCAGGCGTTTTCGACTGCCTTTTAATTCTGGTCCACTTTTTTATGTAAGTTATTCCATTTATTTGTTTTTCTTTTTATTATTTTCAAAGCGTGGACTCTTGTTGTCGAATGATTTAGATACCCTTCTACCCAACTTTCTGGTGAGTAAGTTGAAGCAGATGCCGCTGATTTATGATAGTCATGAATATTTTACGGAAGTTCCTGAATTGGTCAAGCGACCGGCTGTAAAAGCTGTTTGGACTTCAATTGAAAAGGCTATTTTACCTAATGTAAATGCTGCCTACACCGTTAGTCAGCCTATTGCTGATGCTTACTTTAAAAAATACAATGTGCGTTTTGAGGTGATTAGAAATCTGCCGTATCGCTTTTCTGGTTTATCAGCAGACAGCGAAGAGAACGTGATAATGTATCAAGGTGCCTTAAATATTGGCCGTGGACTCGAATTAATGATTGATGCGATGGCTTATTTCGATGGGCAATTGTGGATTGCTGGTGATGGCGATATCGCTGATGAGTTGAAGGCCCGAGCCAAGATTAACAGCTTGGAGCAGAAAGTTATTTTTCTCGGCCGATTAGGTGTAGAGGAGCTTAAACGGCTAACTCCTCAAGCTTCTTTGGGGCTATCGCTTGAAGAAGAGTTGGGCCTGAATTATACCTATGCCTTGCCCAATAAATTATTTGATTATATACAGTCTGGAGTGCCGGTTTTAGTTGCTTCATTGCCTGAAATGGCCAAGGTGGTGAATCAGTATCAAGTAGGGGAGTTATTACAAACTAGAAGTCCCAAAGCATTAGCTGACCAAATGCAATCGATGCTAAGTGATTCAGAAAAATACCAATCTTGGAAAACCTGCTGTCAGGCAGCAGCAAAGGAATTAAACTGGGAGAATGAGTCTAGAAAGCTAGAAGGGTTGTTGTTTCTTCTTAAAACTAAATTTCGCTAATCATTATATTTCAATCGGTGCTTCATTTTGTGGAGCATTCGATAGTATCGTTCCCTTTTCAAAAGTGAGTTTTCTGCCTGGGAATCGCGACATCAAGTCGTAATCATGCGTAGCCATTAATACCGCTTTGCCGTTCTCAGCAATGCCAACAAGTAATTTCATAATCTCTTTCGAGGTTTCAGGGTCGAGGTTTCCAGTGGGCTCATCGGCCAGAATAATTTCAGGATCATTAACAAGTGCTCTGGCAATAGAAACACGCTGTTGTTCTCCTCCTGAAAGTTCATGTGGAAATTTGAATCCTTTAGTTCCCAACCCTACCTTATCTAGCAAGTCTTGAATGCGTTCCTCCATTTTTCGTTTGTCTTTCCAGCCGGTAGCTTTCATTACAAATTTTAGATTATCCTTAACGCTTCTGTCTGTAAGTAGCTGAAAATCTTGAAAAACAATTCCTATCTCTCTTCTTAAAAAGGGCACTTTTTTGCGTTTTAATCCATTTAGGGTGAAACTCCCTACGCTACCTTCTCCATGCTTAAGTGCCAAATCACCGTAAAGTGTTTTCAGAAAACTACTTTTCCCACTTCCATTTTTACCGACTAAAAAAACAAATTCTCCTTTGTTGATCTGAAGGTTTAAATTAGATAAAACCAAGTGTTTCTTTATGAAAACTTGAGCATTACTAAGTGTGATGATTGATTCTTGAGCCATTTTTAAACAGTTAGTTACTCACAAAGATATTAATTCTATCTTCAAAAGATGGAAGTGCATTCAAATCTCTAATTTCTATAAATCGGTTGGGTTGAACCTACAGTGTAGAGTATTTATGTAAACATTTTTGCGTTGAAAACTTGGTCATATTTTATTGTGGTGACTCATAATATAGTTTAATTTTAGCGTTTATAGTTTATGAAATTAAAGAACGTTAATGTGGATAGAATACAAGAGGTTGGTGCCACCAAACGATTATTAATCATTCTTTTAGTTATTGTGTTAGGGGGGTGCTTTTCGATTTTAGAGAGTAGCGCTCAGCAGTCGGTAGATCACGTTATAGAATATAGTTCGTATCGAGAAGGCTTGGCACTTTTTGATAAGGAAAAATATGGACCTGCTCAGTTGCAGTTTGAACAGGCACTTGATCGAATCAATAACCCATCAAGTGAGTTGTATAAAGATGCTAGCTATTTGTATGCAATTTGTGCAATAGAATTGTTTCATGCTGATGCTGAATCATTGATTCTTAATTTCATTCATCAATATCCTGAAAGTAAACACATTAAGCAAGCTTATTTTAATCTAGGAAAATTTCAATTTCGAAAAAAACGCTATAAAGATGTAATTGAATATTTTGATAAGATTTCTGTTAATGATCTGAAGCAGAGTCAGCAGTCTGAGTATTATTTTAAAAAGGGGTATAGTCTGTTTATGGAAGAGCAGTTTGATGCTGCAGCAAATAATTTCTACGAAATTATCGATACGGATAATCCATACACGAATACGGCAAGGTATTATTATGCGCACATTTCTTATGAGAACAAGAAGTATGAAACAGCTGTGATAAATTTTAAAAAGATTGAGAAAGATCCATTGTTTGCGCCAATAGTGCCATACTACTTTACCCAAATATTCTATTTGCAAGGTAAGTACGAGTCGTTGCTTGCATATGCTCCTGCGCTGTTGGATTCTACCGCTACTGACCGAGCAGATGAAATTAGTAGATTGATCGGTGATGCTTACTATAAAACTAATCAGTTTGACAAAGCACTTCCATACCTAGAAGAATACATTGTGGGTAACCCAAGAGCTCGATATGAAGATAAGTATCAAATGGGCTATGCTTATTTTAAGGCAAATGATTGCGATCGAGCGGTAGAGTGGCTGCAGCAATCAATAGGCGATAATGATACGATAAATCAGTCTGCTTATTATACACTTGGTGAGTGCTACATGAAGATGGATAAGAAAAAACAAGCGAAGGCTGTTTTCAGAACTGCTTCTGAATCGTCAATAAATAAGTCAATCCGAGAAGATGCATTGTTCACCTACGCTAAACTAGCTTATGAGTTGTCGTATCATCCATATGATGATGCAATTTTAGCCTTTGAGGAATATATCAATACATATCCAACGTCGACAAAAATCGATGATGCCTATGAATACTTAGTAGCGGTATATTATACCACCAAAAACTACAAAGAAGCGCTCCGTTCTATCAGTAGAATCAAAGATAAGAACTATAAGTTGCAACAAGCGGAACAACGCATCGCCTACTACAGAGGAGTTGAGCTGTTTAATGATGGAGAGTATAAAGAGTCAATTACTTATTTTGAACAGTCAGAGGCATCTCCAATCGATCCCGCATTGGTCGCTCAAGCGGTTTATTGGAAGGCTGACGCAGCCTTTAGATTAAAAGATTATGATAATGCTATTGGTTATTTCACTGAGTTTTTATATTTGCCAACAGCGACAGACCTATCGTATTATAATAACTCATTTTACAATACAGCGTATTCTTTCTTTAATAAGAAAGAGTACGTAACTGCTATCTATTGGTTTAGAAATTATTTATCAAAAGATAAAGCGCAAACCGCTATTAGAAACGACGGATACCTTCGATTAGCAGATGCTTATTTTGTTACATCTGACTTTGCAAGAGCGCTGGAGTCCTATGAAAAGGCAATGCAAATTGGCTTAATTGAAATGCCATATGCAACTTATCAAGCTGCAATTGCGAGTGGATTAGAAGGCGATAATAAAGATAAGGCTGAATTGCTAAAAGTATTGGTGGACACTTATGATCAGTCTGACTATACAGATGATGCATTGGCCGAGTTGGCAAAAACTCAACTGTTGTTCAATAATCCTGAGGATGCGCTAGCAAATTATCAACGACTAATTAATGAATATCCAACAAGTAGCTATATTAGTGAAGCACTTTTAAAGCGAGGGTTGATTTATTACAATAAGAATGAAGATGATTTAGCTCTAGCTTCTTTTGATAAAGTAATCACCGATTATGGTTCTAGTAAGAATGCGAAGGAAGCGTTAGAGAAAATTCGAAAGATATACGTCGATAAAGGTGATGTGGCTGCTTTTGAGCAATACATCAGTGGTGTGCCGTTTGCAGATATTTCAAAATCTCGTCTCGATTCTACTTCTTATGAAATTGCACAGAATACTTACCTCTCAGGAGATTGCAAAGGTGCAACTAAGAATTTAAGTAACTATTTGCTAAAGTATCCTGATGGAATTTTTGCCTTAGATGCTCATTATTACCGAGCAGACTGCGAGTACAAGAATCAGTTTTTTAATGAGGCTCTTTTAGATTTTCAGTATGTGCTAAGCAAGCCTAAAAGTAAGTTTACAGAGAATTCTGTTTATACGAGCGCGTTTATTTATAGGCAACTCAATGATACCAACGCTGCAATCGCATCTTTTGAACAATTGGAGCAAATTGCCGAAAAACCTGAAAATAAGTTTGACGCTAGATTTAACTTGATGGAGCTCTATTTTATGAGGGAGGAGTTTGATAAAGCATACATGTATGCTGCAGAAGTATTGAATGAAGAAAAGCTAGATGCAAAACTAAAAGAAGAAGTAAAGTTAATTCAAGCAAAAATTGATTTTGCTCGCGAAAACTACGATGCTGCAATAGCTACTTATGAGGAAGTGGCAAGTTATTCTAATAAACGTGGAGCTGAGGCGAAGTACATGGTAGCAAAAATTCACTATTTGAAAGGTAAGTACGATGATTGTGAAAAAATGGTATATACACTAGTGAATCAAGTTCCTTCTTACCCAAGGTGGATTGGAAAGGGATTTATTTTATTGGCAGATAATTTTCTAGCGCAAGAGGATGTTTTTAATGCGAAGGTGACGTTACAAAGCGTTATTGACAATGCGGACGATGCTGAATTGGTTCAAATAGCAAAGGAGAAATTGACCATTATAATAAAAACGGAGAAAGAAGCTCAAGAGTCGGAGGAAAAAGAGCCTACCATCGAATTAATTAACCAAGACTCCAATGATGAGAAGTTATTTAACGATCAAGATCAATCAGAAAATGAAGGAGGGGAAGATGAGTAATAAATACATCGCCATTATTTTTCTATTTACTTTCCAGTTGGCTTATAGTCAAAACCCTTTACCAAAGGATTCTTTTGTTGTGATAAAATCCTACAAGCCTACCATAGCATCAGGAACTCGATTAGGATTTAACCCGTCTATCGTCGATACTCAAAAGGTAATTCAACAGCTCGATTATCGATTCATTTCAAATCAAGTTCCCGTAAACTTTAATGTGGACCCAATTGGCGCTGCTAAGATAAAGGGAGAGCCGTTAACCAAGCTTTACAATGGTTACGCTAGGCTGGGTGTTGGAAATAATACCATTCCTTTGGGAGAAGTATACTACCATAATTCTCGATCGAAATCTCACTCTATTGGAGCTCACTTAAGATATCAACAAAATAATGATATCAAAGATTATGAAAATTCCTCAATGAGTAATTTGCAGGCAACTTTATTTGGTAAAAAATTCTGGAGATCGAATACGCTTACAGGAAATGTTGGCTATGAGAGAGAAGGGTTTAATTACTATGGCTTTGAAGTAGATGATACCAATCGAGGTATAGCAGACACCACTGATACAAAGCAGGTCTATCACAACCTTTCAGCTAACTTTGGATTGAAGAGCACGAAGCAAGATTCATTTAATTTGCGCCATAAAATTGGCTTACAGTACTATCGAATTGCTGATCTCGATGGATTGATCGCTGAAAATAATGTTGTAGCTACTGGTCAAGTAGGGAAATTTTATGGCAATGAGTATTATCAAGTAGATGCTTCTTTTGATTTCAATAGCGGCGCCAACACACTCGATACTATAAATAATGTATTGGTGGGTCTACGCCCTCAGGTGAATAGCATCGGGGAAAAGTTTCGATTGAATGTAGGTATGGGTATTTATGTCGATGCCATTAATACCGCAAAATTTCATTTTTATCCAATTGTTGACTTTAAATACAATGCATTGGGCGATGTAATTGTTCCTTATGCAGGAATTACCGGTCGGATGCAGCGAAATAATATGCGATCACTCACCCGACAGAATCAATTCTTATCGAGCGATATCGAGTTACTCAATACGAATTATCGTTATGAAGCTTACGCTGGTATTAGAGGTGTGATTAGCTCTAAACTATCTTTTAATACCTCGCTTAGAAAGCTTAAAATGGATGACTTTGCCATGTTTGTGAAAGATGATGCAGGTTTAGAAAATAAGTTTGTATTGGTCTATGATGATATCGAGCAGTTACAACTAAGTGGAGAGCTTCATTATCAGTTGGGCGAAAAATGGCGTGTTTACCTCAGAGGTGATTATTATGGTTATAATGCAGGAGATGAGGAAGAGGTATGGCATATGCCAAATTACAAGATTTCTCTTTCTGGAGTGTATGACTTGAATGATAAGATTCTAGTTCGAATGGACTTGCATCAAATCGGTGAGCAGTTTGCCAAAACATATGATAATATCTCTTCGGGAGTTGTTGTGGCTGATGCTGTAACTAAAGAAACCTTAGATGGTGTTTTTGATGCTAACCTAGGAGTAGAATACCGCTACACCAAGCGATTGTCTGCCTTTATTAATTTTAACAATATCGGTTCTGTCCGGTATGAAAGATGGCAAGATTACCCTACGCAACGCTTCAATGTTTTAGGAGGTTTAACCTATAGTTTTTAATTAATTAACAAACTCCGTAGTGGGTTGTTTATTAGTGAATTAAATGTTAATAAATGCCGTGTATAAATTCATTTTTTGCTGGCTGTCTCAGCTTGCAATGGTTATATTTGTTATCGATTGAAATTTGTATAAATCCAAGCTGATAAAATGAGCGAAAAAGAAGAAGAAAATTTACAGCCTAGAGAGTATTCCGCATCGAATATTCAAGTTTTAGAAGGGTTAGAGGCTGTTAGGAAGCGTCCGGCGATGTATATCGGAGATGTCGGTATTAAAGGATTGCATCACCTTGTATACGAGGTAGTAGATAACTCTATTGATGAGGCATTAGCAGGGCATTGTGACGACATTCAGGTTTATATCAATGAAGATAATTCTATCACGGTAGAGGATAATGGACGAGGAATTCCTACAGATTATCACGAGAAAGAAAAGAAGTCTGCGCTTGAGGTAGTAATGACAGTTCTTCATGCCGGTGGTAAGTTTGATAAAGATACTTACAAGGTATCAGGAGGTCTTCACGGGGTAGGTGTTTCTTGTGTGAATGCACTTTCTACGGACTTAAAAGTAGAGGTTCATCGAAAAGGTAAAGTGTATCAGCAAGAGTACCAAATAGGTAAGCCTGTTTACGATGTTAAGGAAATAGGTGAGACTGATCGCACAGGTACGATTGTAACCTTCATGCCTGACAGAACTATTTTTCAGGAAACCGAGTACAACTATAATACATTAGTATCTCGTCTAAGGGAGTTGGCCTTTTTGAATAAGAAGATTAGATTAACGTTAACTGATAAGAGACATAAGGACGAAGAAGGAAACTTCATGACAGATTCTTTTTTCAGTGAAGGTGGTCTTCGTGAATTTGTTGAATTTCTTGATGAATCAAGAGAGCGATTAATCGAAGATACCATTTACATGGAAGGAGAAAAGAATGGTATCCCCGTGGAAGTAGCGATGGTCTACAACACCTCTTATGCCGAAAATATCCACTCTTATGTGAATAATATCAACACACATGAGGGTGGTACGCACCTTTCAGGTTTCCGGAGAGGCCTTACCCGTACATTAAAGAAATATGCTGAAGAGTCAGGTGCTTTATCAAAATTGAAATTTGATATTAGTGGAGATGACTTTAGAGAAGGTTTAACGACTGTAATTTCTGTAAATGTTGCCGAGCCACAATTTGAGGGGCAGACAAAAACTAAGCTGGGAAACAGCGAGGTTATGGGAGCTGTGGATCAGGCAGTGAGTGAAATGTTGGCCAATTATTTAGAGGAGCATCCAAAGGACGCACGTCAGATTGTACAAAAGGTTATCTTAGCTGCTACTGCTAGACACGCTGCAAGAAAGGCGCGTGAAATGGTGCAGCGAAAGAATGTAATGTCTGGTAGCGGGCTTCCTGGTAAATTGGCAGATTGTTCGGAAAAAGATGCTGCTCAATGTGAAATTTACCTTGTGGAGGGAGATTCTGCAGGTGGTACAGCAAAGCAAGGTCGTGATCGGAAGTTTCAAGCGATCATGCCACTTAGAGGTAAGATTCTGAATGTGGAGAAAGCGATGCACCACAAGATTTTCGAAAATGAGGAAATTAAAAATATCTACACAGCATTAGGCGTTCGAGTTGGTACTGAAGAAGATTCTAAAGCACTAGATACTTCAAAATTAAGATACCACAAAATTATTATCATGTGTGATGCCGACGTTGATGGTAGTCACATTGAGACGCTCATCCTTACGTTCTTCTTCCGACATATGAAAGAGTTGATAGAAGGTGGTAATATTTATATTGCAACTCCACCTTTATACTTGGTTAAAAAGGGAAGTCAATCAGAGTATTGCTGGAACGATAATCAGCGAGACTTAGCTATTGAGCGGATGAAAGGTGCCGGAAAAGAGAGTAGCGTAGGTATACAGCGATACAAAGGTCTTGGAGAGATGAATGCAGAGCAACTGTGGGCAACCACCATGAATCCTGAGTTTAGAACGCTTCGACAAGTAACTATAGATTCAGCTGCTGAAGCCGACAGAATCTTCTCTATGTTGATGGGTGATGAAGTTCCACCTAGGAGAGAGTTTATTGAGAAAAATGCGAAGTACGCAAAGGTTGATGTTTAATTCAATTTATAGATCAAAAAAAATGCCGCTAGATTTCTAGCGGCATTTTTTTTGACTTTATATTCATTTATCTTAATTGTATAATTCTAATTTGTCCACTAAATAAATGTGGTTGGTTTTCATCGTCATATATGGTTACCTTCCATAGATATACTCCAGGTGGCATCTTTTCTCCAGTGTTGTTTCTGCGTCCATTCCACGGTTGGTAGTAATCAGTGGTGCTATACAGTGGATTTCCTGAAGGCGTGAAAATATTCATTTCAAACTTCAGGTCATTTGCTTCGATCGCTTTAGGAATAAAGGCGTCATTTAGACCGTCACCATCGGGAGTGAATGCGTCGTAAGAAAGCAGGTTAAATGATTCTTGAATGTCCACGTCTTTTACTTCTTGAGCACTACATCCATTGAGGTCTTTTACCCTCAAGCTAACTCTTGCTAGCCCTTCTCTCTTAAAGGTTTCAGTTAATTCCGAAGATTGAGCTTTTCTTTCACCATTGATTGTCCATTCATATTCCACTAGGTTAGACTTTTCAGCATAGAAATGGTAGTTGATTTCGGCAAAACGCTCATTTCCTTTTGATAAGGTAAAGCTTGCATTGGGCGATTCATTTACTTCTATTGTTTTATTATCTACTAGTTGTTCATTAGTGTACAACCCAAGTTCAAAAACACCTGCTTTTTCAACCAATATCGGGACGTTGTCGGCAATTAATTGCCCGTCTAAGGTAAGTTGCTGCTGTTTGCTTAATGGATAATCTAACTCAATAATTAATATGTCGCCGACACAAAGTACGCTTTTATCTAATTTTATAAGGCTTGCCTCACTGGCCTCACTCGTTGTAGATTTTTGTGTTAACGTAGTTTCATTATGCTCTGGTTCTACTGACTTAGTAATACTTTTGGCTAATACTTTGTCAGTAAGCTTTTGTGCTTTTTCTCGTTCAGGTTGCTTTTTTCTTTCTGAGCTTAATGTTATTTTTTTCTGCTCATCTTTCTCCTCTGCGCCTTCTGAAGTAGCTACTATTGCCGTCTGTTCAGGTTGTTTTTCTTCCTTTGTAATATTTATTGGAGTTTCAGTGTTAGCAGTTAAGCTGCTTTCTTGCTCATTTGTTGAATTGCCAAAATATATTCCTAGGGTGATTAGTGTTGCAGCAACTAATCCGATGCCCACCTTTCCATATAGGGGGAATGGTTTACCCGGTAACTGTTTACTAAGCGATTCCCAACCTGCTGCATCATAATCAAAATGCACTTGGTCGACTTTTTCTTGAATCGCTTTTTTGTAAGTTGATTCGTCTTTCATCTTATTTCATTTTCTCTTTCAAGAGTTTTCTTAAATTTCGTTTTGCCTTTGCCAAATTAGATTTAGAGGTTCCCTCACTTATCCCTAATTTGTTGGCGATTTCTATATGACTATAATTGTCCAATACATATAAACTAAAAACAGTTCTGTATCCCGGAGTTAACTCTTGGATACAGTCTAAAATTAATTTGCCATCCACTTCTAGTGGCTGGTCTTCTTGCTCATCTTCAATGTCTGGTAAGCTGTCTTCTTCCAGGTGTACTTCAGATATGGCATATTTATTTTTATTTTTTCGATAGTGATCGATAGCATTATTGACCATTATCCTTCTTATCCATCCCTCTAATGAACCATTAAAATTAAAACGTTCAATTTTCTTAAAGACTTTAATGAATCCATCCTGAAGCAAATCTTTTGCATCTTCTGGTCGTCTTGAATACCGGTAGCAAATGTTCAGCATTTTGCTGTACATGGCTTTGTATAACGCTTGCTGAGCATCTCTATCTTGCTTAGCGCATCGCTCAACTAGCAGTTTTACATTTTCGGGAGACAGTAAATCCATTCTATTTTATAGGTTATTGACGCTAAAAATACCAAAGGTTGCCCTTTTCTGAATGAATTTCATTTTTTTCTTTTTTAACGCTTATACTCAATATTATTCGCTATTTATTTTACTTATACCCTTTTCGTTTGTTAATTTAGCGCCATCTTAAGAGTTTCATCATTAAATAATAACATACAATGAAAATAACCGTAGTCGGTGCCGGTAATGTAGGTGCAACATGTGCAAATGTGATCGCTCATAAAGAGCTCGCGAATGAAGTAGTTTTAGTTGATATTAAAGAAGGTTTTGCTGAAGGTAAAGCCCTTGATATTTGGGAAACTTCTCCAATTAACTTATACGATACAAGAACAGTAGGTTCTACTAATGATTACACTAAGACGGCAGACTCTGATGTAGTAGTAATTACTTCAGGGTTGCCACGTAAGCCGGGAATGAGTCGTGATGACTTAATTTCTACCAATGCTGGTATCGTAAAGTCGGTTACTGAAAACATTATTAAACACTCACCAAATTCTAAAATTATCATTGTTTCTAATCCTTTAGATGTGATGACTTACGTAGCTTATTTATCTGCGAAAGTAGATTCTAGTCGAGTGTTTGGAATGGCGGGTATCCTTGATACTGCGCGTTACAGAAGTTTCTTGGCAGAGGCATTAGATGTTTCCCCAAAAGATATTCAGGCAGTATTGATGGGTGGTCATGGTGATACTATGGTTCCACTTCCACGTTATACTACTGTTGGTGGTATTCCTGTTACTGAGTTAATTGATTCAGAAAAATTGGATGCAATTGTAGAAAGAACGAAGAAAGGTGGTGGTGAATTAGTAAACCTTATGGGTACTTCTGCTTGGTATGCTCCAGGTGCAGCAGCTGCTCAAATGGTAGAAGCTATCGTTAGAGATCAAAAACGAGTATTCCCAGTTTGTGCTTGGTTGCAAGGAGAGTATGGATTAAAAGATATTTACCTTGGAGTACCTGTAGTATTGGGTAAAAACGGTATCGAAAAAATTATCGAATTAGATTTGAATGCTGACGAAAAAGCATTGTTAAACGAATCTGCTAAAGCTGTTAAGGACGTAATGGACGTGTTTGATAACATGAACAAATAGTATATCGGTTTATATTAGACCAAAAAGAAAAGGGTTGCTTAATTAAGCAACCCTTTTTTGATTTAACAACTACAGGTGTTATTTGATAATTAGCTTAGATGCTTTTGTTTGTTCAGTATCTGTAGCTATTTGAACAAAGTATATTCCTTTATTGAATTCACCTAGTTGCAGTAAAGTATAAGTAGTCATTCCATTTTCTGTCTTTACAAGTTTTCCTGCTAGATCATATATCTTTATGGTATAGTTAGTCCCTTCTTCTAGCCAAGGTAAATAAACGGTAACCTCGCCTTTTGTTGGGTTTGGGAATAACTGAATTTCCCTTTTTGTATTTGCAGAAGTACCTTTGATGTCATCTATTCCCACAAATCCACTACCAAAATAAAGTTGCAACCCTCCTGACTTATTTCCAGCTATAATGTCTGGCTTTCCATCATTATTAATGTCTGCTACATCGACATGAATTTCGCCGCCATTTGCAATGTTTAAAATGTTGTTTTGAGCAAGTGTAAAGCTTCCATATAAATTAGAGTCGATGTCAGTATATGCCATGATTTCTCCATCAACAGTGCCTGTGATGAGTTGCCATTCATTTTGATATTCATAGAATGCACCTTGGCTCTTACTTGTCTGCACTCTTGGGTAATTGTAAGTTGGCACTGCAACCACCTTTCCTAATGAATCATAGGACACGTTAATGTATCCATTGCCACTTTCATTGATGGTATCACTGTCGATAATATAATTTCTAAAGGAGAGGTAGTTTTGTGTGTCATTCACATCGGTTAGCACTAAAAATCCTTTGTTTGCAGCAATAGATGTTTGGGTAATTTCATATCGCTGATTGATGTCAATTCCTGATAAATCAGGATTCCCATTTACATAGTACTTAAATATAAAGTTACCTTCCCAGCGAATAGAGTCAATTGTAAGGTTGTAAATAGGGTTATTATTGGTTCCTCTATTTCTAAAGTAGTTTAGGTTAGCTTGTTCTTCTCCAACGATAAGGTCTACTTTGCCATCACGGTCAAGGTCTGCAAAACTGGGGCTCGCATTTACACCTACTGTGATTCCTTGATAAAAGGCTTCCTTAAGAACAAAGTTTACTGTATTGCCCGCTCCTGCAGTATTTTCAAATAAATGTAACCGACCATTCGTATCTCCTATTAGTAAATCTATATCGCCATCGTTATCGATATCAATAAAACTCGGGACAGCGTTATAGGTTGGACCACTACCGATTTGGTCTAATTTTAAAGTGTCGAAATGAAGGTAGTTACGATCAATTAATTTAAATTTAGGGTTGGTTGGGGTTCCAATATTTTCTAGTAAAGCAAGGCGAGAGCTTTGTCTCATAGTGTCCACTACATTTCGCTCATTACCTACGAGTATGTCCATAAGTCCATCGCTGTTGTAATCAAAAAATCCCGGCAGTGTAGATGAACCAAAGTCCAATACATCTTCGAGTAAAAAATCGTCTTGTACAAATGTAAACGTTGGGTTCCCAAGTGTACCTGTGTTTTTAAAACGTTTGATATGGCTGTTATTTGATGCAATTGGGTCAATTGCTTCATTCACGGTTATTAATAAGTCTGTTAAGCCATCATTGTCTAAGTCCTGAAAAAATGAAGAAGGAAAAATCGAAAGCCTACCTTCGTGGTTAGGGGTTATAGGGTAAATTGAATCTACAGAACCAATACTTGAAGATTTAAAGTCGGGAGATTGATCATTATTCATTAAACGTTTTAAGTAACTGCCTTCAATATCACCTATGAGTAAGTCCATGCCATCTTTGTTGTCAAAATCAAATAATCCGATGGTAGATCCTGCATGCTTGTCCACGTTTGCAGGTTCACCTTTCCCGTCTTCTGTTATTCCGCCTTCTGGGTTACTTATTGTGTTGCGATTTACACAGGAATCAAGCGTTATTGTCGAGTTTAAGTTAGCTTCAAAAAAGTTACCCCAACAAATGTTACGAAGCTTGAATCGCAGACCACAAGTTCCAGTAGAATCAATTGAGATATTTTTGTAGTAGTATATTTGTGAACTTCCCATCGTAAGTATATCGACATCTCCATCTCCATCAATATCTTTCACTCCGTGGATGTCTGACTTTAGCAAAGACACTTCAAAGGCATCAAAGGGTGGTTCACGGAAGATGCGGTTTCCATTATCGTATTGGTTATTTCCAGGGCTTCCAATGTTCATGTAAATAATAGGTGAAGATCCTGTAAAGCAAGTGATGTAATCCATTAATCCATCACAATTGAAATCTGCAAAATGCATGTACTGATTCGCTCCTTTAAAAATTGCAGTATACTGAGGGGCATATTCATAAGAAGAAACTCCCGTTGAACCTCTGTTTATAAATGGACTTACTTTGTTGCCTGCCCGATCAAAAACAACTAAATCGGTTTTATTGTCTCCATTGAGATCAATTTCTCCAAATTGTGGTGCGTTAAATCCTCCTCCCCATGCATTTTTTAGGAGTTGGTTGTTTTCGTATACTTTTATGCTGTCTGCTAATTTGTAGGTATACTGGGAGAATACAGGTGCCGTTGCTATTAATAAAAATAAGCAGAGGAGGTTTTTGATCAGATTCATACTTGTTTAATAATTGTGATATGGTTAGGACGAATTTACGGATATTCAAGTTGCTTTCAACCTAATCAAACTGATAAATTAATTATTGTGGTGATAAATGTACCCGAGAATTGCTAATTACTAATTGAAATTCTATATTTGCACGCTTAAATTTGACGCACAAATACTAATAAAATGCAGAATAAAGGATTAATTTGGACATTCATTGTATTGCTATCACTAGCATGCCTTTACCAATTGTCATTTACTTGGGTTGCTTCCGGAGTAGAGTCTGACGCCAAAGAAATAGCTAATGGAGATCCAAGAGCTGAGGAAAGATACCTTGACTCAATGTCGGCAGTAGAGGTTTATCCTGTTTTTGGGTTTACTTACGCAGAAGCTAAGAAAAACGAGTTGAATCTAGGGCTTGACCTTAAGGGTGGTATGAATGTTACTCTTGAAGTGTCTGTAGAGGACGTAGTTAAAGCATTGGCGGATAACTCCAAAGATGAAAAGTTTGCAGAAGTAATTACTCGAGCAAAAGAGCTTAAGCGCGAAAGTGATGAGGATTATGTAACACTTTTTGAGAGAGCTTGGAATGAAAAGGCTCCTTCAACTCAGATGACTTCGATTTTCTATACCTTGGAGAATAAAGATAGAATTGAAAGAAGTGCTACTAATGAAGAAGTAATTGCTTTTATTAGGGAAGAGGCCGAGTCTGCATTTGATCGAAGTTTTGAAGTGCTTAGAACTCGTGTTAACTTATTTGGAGTTGCACAACCTAATATTCAAAAGTTAGACGCATCAGATCGTATTTTGGTTGAATTGCCTGGCGTAAAAGATAAAGATAGGGTACGTCAATTATTACAGGGTACTGCAAAGTTAGAGTTCTGGGAAACTTACGAAAATCAAGAAGTTTATCCTGTCCTTGCTGATGTAAATGATAAAGTAAGAAGTCTTTTATTAGGTGATGAAGCTGAGGCAAAAGTAGATTCTATCGTTGGTGATTCATCAGTTGTTGCTGAGGCAAGCGAATTGATTGAAGATGCTGCCGAAGTTGCAGATTCTGCAATGACAGCGTTAACAGATTCTTCAGATGATGAGTCATTGACGGATTTGATCTCAGAAGGAGAGTCTGCTGATAGTTTAGGTCAAGCGCAACTTTCTGCTGAAGAGTTTGCAAAAGAGAATCCATTGTTTGCAGTTTTAACGCCTGCGATTTTTCAAAATGAGCAAGGAAGCTACAGTCCTG
>CBFHLF010000024.1:0-18016 GCA_965656555.1 uncultured Acidiluteibacter sp.
CCAGCCTGCTCCTGCGTCGACAGTTACTGAATCTGCTCCACAAGAAGTAATCGTATCTTGTGCGAAGGCAAAAGTTGGATTACTTACCGTTACCGTAACTGAGTCAACGCAACTGCCTATTCCATCCGAAATGGTTACATAGTATTTCGTGGTTGTCAAAGGCGAAACATTTATTGAAGATGTAGTATCGCCATTTGACCAAGTGAATTTCAATTGACTACTGTTAACGACTGACTGACTAGGTGAAGTAAACAAGGAATTTATGTCGTTAGTTGAAAGTGCCCCATTCCAAATACCTACATTATCAATTAAACCTGAAAACCATTCATTATTATTTGTACGTCCTATACAAAAATTTGATAGTGTAGCATTAAGACCCACAGGTTGGTCACTAGCTACAAGGCTATTATCCACATAAATTTTTCTTGTTGTTCCATCGAAAGAAGCTACAACATGATGCCAAGAGCCAACCAGATTAGGAATCGATGGAGAAATTAAGTCATTCCCCCACCAATAATTTTTTAAAGAACTGCCACTAAGTCTAAATGCGTTTACTCTATTAGAAGCTCCATAGGAACCCCAGCCAATAATTCCCCTTGAACCGCTAGCATTTGGCTTTATCCAAGCGCTTATGGTGTAGTGTTCATTTCCGCTTGGAATGCCATTTGGATTAGCCAATCCTAAATAAGAATTTGATCCATTAAAGCTATATGCCCCCCCGTAAATATCGGCAACAAATGATGTATTATTTGGGACAAGATCATTTGCATAATCTGATTCATCATTGGAGTTGTTATTAAATGGAAACCATGCTCTCAAAGCAGAGTAGTTAGTAAGAGTACCAACAGTGAGGGTATAATTTCCTCCGCTACAAATACTATTGACCCTTTGTAAAATTTGTCCATTTATCACACTTACCACCAAACTATCACTAGCTGTACATCCGTTAGAATCGGTAACCGTTACAGTGTAGGTTCCTGAAGAGCTAACCGAAGTAGTTTGAGTAGTTGCACTGTTGGACCAAGCATAACTTGCCCAGCCTGCTCCTGCGTCGACAGTTACTGAATCTGCTCCACAAGAAGTAATCGTATCTTGAGCGAAGGCAAAAGTTGAAGGCACAATTACACTCACCGAATCGACACAAGTCGAGTTGCCATTTGATATGGTTACCTTGTAGTTTGTTGTTGCACTTGGAGATACGCTGATACGGCTCGTTGTGTCACCTGTGGACCAAGAATAAGTTAAAGGGCCTGCTGAAATTCCATATACACTAGGGAGGTCTGAATTAAATTTTGCGACGGAAGGTTTTAATAATTCAAATGATGCTGAACTTGGTTTCTTCCATTTTAAACTAACTAGCGCATCTACTAAACCCTCAAAATATTGCAGCTTCACCTCTATAATCTGACCTGCAGTAAGACTTATTGTGTCTGAATAAGTAGTTGAAGATTGGCTAATTAGCTTATTAATCAATGGAGTATTGTCTATGTAAAGTCTAACTCCATCGTCTGAGGTAGTTTGAAATTCATATATACCTGATTCTTGAATTTCGACTGATCCAAAATAGTTAATAGAGAAATTATCGTTTCCTATTAATCCACTAAAGGGTGATCCAGTCGCCCAGTTTTCATTAATTTCTGATAAATAATTTGTTGTCTTGTAAGTATTAAAATTATTACCATCGTAATAATCTGCTTTAAACAAACCATCTGATATGTATGCGTTTGCTCCATTTACTGCATTTTTTGTTGACCTTCCATTTCCCTCAGGAAAAGTAAAATTACAAATCAATCCAGATTGCTGTGTATTGATCGTTTTGTCATAATTATTTAATATCTGGAATGCTGAGCGTTCATAATTCCAGACACGCACTTCTGAAACCAATCCATTAAAAGGAGAAAAAGCATTTAGCGAAAATCCACGCGCCGTATTCGCATATCCTGTTCCAATAGATAAATAATCTACACCCGAATTATCTACAGTTGTTGAGTAACTTCCTTCTAAACTGCCATCCACATACATTCTTACTGTATTGCCGTCAGAAGTTAATGCTACATGGTGATAATCGTTGTCGTTATAGGTTGATGAAGTTACAATGCTCGGAACTCCTATTCCACCATAAAACTCTCCACGTATTTTACCACCGTCAAATAAAGATATATAAGGCGTATAAGTAATTGGAACACTACCAACTGATCCATTTTGAGCTCCAATTATTACACCTTCTCCCTGAGTAGATTTAAACCAGCACTCTATAGTTTGTTGGTTACTACTAAATATCCCACTGTGGTCGGTATTGTTGGCATAAACAAATGAATTACTTTGATTAAAATCCATTGCATGGCTTCCAACAACTGCTGAGATAGCAGCTGAACCACTGCAGTTAATTACTGTATCAGAGTTGTTTATCGTATTTATTCCATTAACAGTAACCGTACCTTCTTTACTACAGTTAAATGAGTCAGTAATAGTAACCGAATATACCCCGGCTGACAAGCCGGTAGCTGTGGCTGCTGTAGAAGAGTTACTCCATAAATAACTGTAAGGAGATTGACCGCCTGTAGGGACGGCAGT
Organism: uncultured Acidiluteibacter sp.; assembly: GCA_965656555.1. GTDB lineage: Bacteria > Bacteroidota > Bacteroidia > Flavobacteriales_E > Vicingaceae > Acidiluteibacter. Next base: position 2,575 of record CBFHLF010000024.1, read on the forward strand.
TGCAGATCCTGAGTTTAAATTATTGCCACAAGCTGCGTCGGTTGTCGTAAAAGATAATGAGATTGGGGTTGCCGGCGCTACAGTTACCGTATCTCTCGCTACTTGTCCATTTGCATCAGAAATTACTGCATAATAAACCCCAGGAGCTAATCCACATGCTTGATTAGACGACAAAACAACTTCATTAGACGTAGAATATTGCCCAATCCGAACTTGTTGCTTATTCGTAGCGCCTCCTGTTGCAGCGGTAAAGCCCCAATAAACATTGGGGTCATTATTAAATGTTGTACTTATTAAGTCCTGAGTAAGGTCAAATCGCAATATTCCGTCGTACCAAACCTTGAGGTTTTTTGTCGACGCGGTCCATTTCACTTTTAGTGCACGCCATACATCGTCTTCAACATCTCCTAAATCTATTGGATTCAAGCTAAACTGAGCATGATTTGTTGTATTTCCGTCTTTCATTAATGACATATGGTCATTAGCTAACTCAGATCCATTTTGGTAGGTATCAAATTCAACCGATAGAGAAGGGGAAATACCTGCATAACCTAAACCGCCACCTGAAGAACCTTGATTCGTATTAATGGGTTGCAAAACAAAGGCAATACCATCAGCCCCTGCATCATCAACACCTAAATTTATTTCAGAATTGACCTCAAAATCTTCTAATAAATTTAATCGCTTTAAATTCCAAACTGCACCTGATTTTCCACTTGAATTTGGAGTAATAACGACCGTGCTATCAGCTGAATTTGTGGCATCTCCAATTATATTAAAATCACTAGCATTAAAGGGAAGAAACGAATTATTAGACACTCGAGAAACACTCGTTACATAGGGGCTTGTGCCACCTGAAGGGGAGATGGAAATACATCCATCTTCTGCGTCAACACATTGCTCGTTTTGTACTACAGTAAGACCGGTAGATAATTGTGGGAAAGTAGTAAACTCAGCTACTGCGCTAGTAAGCGGTGATTTGAACAATTCAAAAGATAAAACTCTATTTCCAACAGTTGCATTTACTTTTGTGTTTGCAAAAGATAATGCATCGGCTAATGTCTCTAAATCTGCATTCGATATTAAAGCAGACGAAGCTTTAGCGATAATAAAAGTTTCTACCCCTAAATTACTTGTTGCAGTAAGTGTATAAGAAACACCTCCTAAGGTAAACGTCTTAGAAGTAGGATTACTTAAGTCAACACTTGTTGCAGGAGCTGCTCCATTAATTACTAACTGCTCACTACTACCGTCTTTTATATCTAAAGAAAGGTATGAAATTTTCAAACTTTCTGCATCTCCTGTTATATTAGTCGTACCTTCAGTTATTTGTGCAGCTACGGTAGGCTTAAATCCTGCAGACCGATTCAACCCAGAAAGTGTTGAACTTAAATCTATCTGAGGAGCGGTAACTGTTTGAGCAGTTGTAAACGTTGGACCTACTGCAAAGTCTAAATAAAAATAGGAGTAGTTTCCATCATCTGACCCTACCTTAACAGTGAAACTTGACAGTTGGTTGTAAGTAACTCTAATTCGAGTTTCATCAGCATAATCATTATTATTATTATTGCCATTATTCGATTGGAAAAGGGTTAAATTCGAAGCTGAATTATAACTAGGTACTATCCGAGTCGGATTACCCAATTCATAAGTTAAAAACCCGCCAAACTCATTATACTGTTTAGAGCCGCTATAACCATCAACATCATATGAGTTGATCTTAATATTTTGAAGTGTTACTTTGGTTCCAGTTTTGGTAGTATTGTTATATGTCCCAGATAAAATAAATTGGAATTTAAACTTTGCATAAGCATCTCCTCCGCTACTAAAGTTGAATCGTGGGGCAAATTGCTCATCAGGAATGGTTACCTGATTAGATCCTGATCCACTTGTACCCGAATAATCATAAGTTGAAAATGAACTTACTCTATATAACTCTTCAGTATACACAATAGCATCGAAAGACTGACAACCTATCGTAAGTACATTTTCATAAACGACAATATCATTCTCTGATTTACCATTACCTATTTTATTGGAGACAGTAACACCACTTCCGCCAAATTTTATTTGTTGGAAGGACGAGTTATATATAAGACCGTCTGGCTGGGGGCACTGCGAAAAAAGTGTATTCGCAATTAACAATAGAGTAAACGAGAGTATTAAAGTATAAAACTTTTTCATAAGAGTAGGATATATTCGGCTTATTTTAAACTTGTTATATCATTAAATTATTTATCAACACATTGTTAATAAATTAAAATGATAAATAGCAAAATAAAGGGTATTTGGCTCAGGAAGAATAGATAAATAAGACAATTAGGTAAAGTGGTAGTATATTTAGGTGAAAAACCTATAAAAAGACTTTTTCTACATTTTAATGGGTAAATTGAGGAATTCTTTCAGTTTATATGAATTACAAACGCTTGACAGAAAATCACCGTACTTTATGCGCACAACAAAGCCATTCGTCGAATTTATTTAGCAATATAATAGTGATTCTATATATTACCATTTAACTTTAGTTTAAGTATGACATCACCTTGCCTTAAATCAATCAATCACTTATTAATTTTTTTGCAAAAAATTGGTGACTTTAAGGAGATTGTTCTAGCCATTGAAGGTCAAACTACTAGCCCAAAAATTATCAGTTCTTTGGGCAATAAAGGAACCGCAAATGTTGAACTAAAAACCATAAAACAAGCGGTAAAAAAAACTCTATTGATTAAGGACTCGCTAACTCAACTAACGCTTTTGGGTATCCCATATCAGGATAAACCATTCCATAAAGACTACCAAAATCACTTTGATTTAGCACTAATAGAAATCCACAAACTCATACAAGAATCTGAATCATTGTGTGTAGATGACTTAATTGAACACTTAAACAAAGGAGTAATTGTGTTTGACCTTGATAATAGCGTCTCCCACATCAATCAATCAGCCAAAAAATTAGTTGATGTAAATCAAAATTCGGTAAATAACTTAAAAGTAATTTTTTACAAAAAAGGAACTACTGAACCTATTGATTTGAAAGCAGAACCATCTAGATTAGCCCTTAATGGATTATCTACAAAAGACAAAGTTTATACTGTGTATACAGAAGAATTTCCGAACGGTAGGTTTGTCAATGTCAACGCCAACCCGGTTAGAAACAAAGCAAACCAAATTATTGCTGCAGCAGTAACACTAATAGATGTCACGCATGAAGTAGAAAAAGAGGAAGAGCAAAAGCGACAAAATGATTTACTAAATCAAGCAAGTGCGCTGGCTAAAGTTGGATACTGGGAGTTAGATATTGATCAGGAGCAGGTTTATTGGTCAGAAGTAACACGACAAATTCACGAAACTGAAGAGGGGTTTAGCCCCAAATTGCAAGAAGGTATAAATTTTTATGATGAAGAGTCTAAACCATTGATCGAAGAATTGGTAACAAAAGGGATGCAAACAGGTGAAGGGTGGGATGTCAAACTAAAAATCGTAACAGCCAAAGGAAATACCAAATGGATTCGAAGTATTTCTAAGTGCTATATGGCAAATGGTCGAGTAAATAGGATGGCAGGAATTTTTCAAGACATCACTAAAGAAAAAGAAGATGAAGATCGATTGATAAAAAGTAAAAATAAAATCCTCTCATTAAATGATCTTCTATCAGAACGTTTAGAAAAAACAGATAATGAGCTAATGGCAACCAAGGAGCGATATGGTCGGCTTTACAATAACGCTCCTGATCTAATGGCATCAATAGATATTCATACCCAACAGATTTTAGATTGTAATCAACAAATGGCTAACATTTTAGAGTACTCTAAAATGGAATTAATAGGAATGCCGATTTTAGGTATTTATCACGTGAGTTGCCATGATGAAGTTTTAAAAACGTATAATGAATTTATAAAGAAAGGGTATGTAAATGATGTTCGATTAATACTCCAAAAGAAAGACGGAACAAAAATAAACGTGACACTAAATGCGTCACCACTTAAAGATAAGAAAGGCAATATTACACAGATAAACTCAGTTTGGAGGGATATTTCTGACCTAGTAAAAACAGAAAATAAACTCAAACACTTTAATGAAGAGTTAGAAAGAAGGGTAAATAAAAGAACCAATGAATTGATCGCCGCTAATAATGAACTGGAAGATTTTACTTATATGGCTACACATGATTTAAAAGCTCCAGTTGCCAACGTTAAAGGTCATATTGGAATTGTAAAAACTGAATTAGGTAAAATTGATAATAAGGTAATAAATGATTGTTTTAATTGGATTGATAATTCCTTGGATTTAGCGGAGAATAAAATTCACGGTATAGTAAGGGTGGCGCAGCTACAATTCCAAGATATTGATAAAGCAGAAAAAATTGATGTAAAAACTGAAATAAAAACAGTAATCAACGAAATGAATCTTTTTATCTCTGATAATCAAGCTAATATATCATTTGCAAACAACGAATCTTTTCAATTATACTTCATCAAAGAAAACTTTAAAAGTATTTTCTCCAACTTAATCCACAACTCCGTCAAATATAAGCAACCAAATATACCCCCTAAGATTATCATCGAAATTGATTCAAAAAGCCCATTACCCTCTATATCTGTTGGGGACAATGGAGTTGGGTTTGATTTAGAAAAACAAAAGGGTAAGTTATTTGGTATGTTTCAACGGTTACATGACCATGTTGAAGGAGACGGAATGGGGCTCCATTTAGTAAAAAAAATAATTGATAAATCCGGAGGTTCTATCGAAGTAGATAGCCAAGTAAACAAAGGCACAACCTTTCGAATTTATTTTAAAAGATAAAGAATCCTATGAAGAAACTAAAAAAAGTGCTTTTGGTCGACGATAGCGAAGCGACCAATTACATGAATCGGTACTTCTTTAAAAAACTAAACATTTGTGACGAAATAGAAGTTGCAATTAACGGGCAAAAAGGATTAGATTACTTAGCCTCAATACCTAAAGAAAAGTGGCACACCGATGCTCCAGAATTAATAATGTTAGACATTAAAATGCCTATAATGGGCGGGTTTGAATTTTTAGACGAATATGAAAAATTCCCACTTGAAATGCGCAAGCCTATCACTACGGTTTTACTCACTACCTCTATGAGTATTGAAGATCGTGACAGAGCAAAAGATTATAAAAGTGTTAAAAGCTTTTTAAACAAACCACTATCTGTAACTCAGTTAAAAGAAATACTTGAACATTTGTTTGGAAAATAAACCATACGAATATAAAATAAATGTATTAGCTTTATCCAAAAAAATACAACCCAATGAGCCCTATTACTAAAATTACAGCATTTCTATTTTGCTTATTGATTAATACAGCACTATTTGCTCAAGGAAATTTCTACGTCATCAACAATACTGTTGTTACTCCATCCCCAAATAATTGCTCAGGAACTCAGGTAGATGTTAGAACATACTTAGGTTGTAGAAATTTTGTTAATAATGGATACATATTTACTATTCAAAACGATACCATAAAAATTGAGGTCAGCTATACAAGTTCTCCTATTTGTTTAGGGGCATTAAGTCAGCCAATTTTTAATGTTATGCTTGACACCTTGCCTTCTAATAACTATATCATAGCAAGTACAGCAATTTTAGATGCTACCAAAATAAATACTGTTTATAGTCCTTTGAGTGTAGCAAGTTGCTGTCCTGCTAATTCCAACCTCAAGGCTTCTTTTTCTGCACCAGATAGTGTTTTTTGTGAAGGTGAAAATATTGCTTTTTTAAACCTGAGCAATGCCAATGCACAAACTTTTCAATGGTACATTAATAATCTACCGTTTTCTACCTTTACTCACCCAACTACGGATACACTACCACCTGGAAATTACTCTGTGAGACTTGTTGCGGATAGTGCTTTTTGCAGTGATGATACTACAATTAATATTCGTGTTGCTCAAAAACCAATTGTTTCCCTAGGTCCTGACACCACAATATGCCAAGGAGGTTCAATTACACTAATTCCTAATTCGCCTAATGCAGTAGGATATCTTTGGCAGGATAGTACCACAGCTGACAGCTTAGTTATTAGCCAAGCAGGACTGTATACTGTTACCATTACCGATTCATTAGGGTGTACACAAGCTGACTCAGTTCAGGTGACTGTAGCAGTTTGCACAGGCTTAAGTCGTGTATCTTCTTTTGGCTCATCAATTAGTTTATTCCCAAACCCTGTGCATTCAGCAGATGGCGTCCTAGTTTCTTCTAACAATATAGAAGATAAAATAACTTACCAATTAGTTGATATACATGGTAGAATTATTAAGACAGGCATCATAAACTTATCGCCAGATTCTAATTATCGATTAGCTACCAGCCAGCTAAAAGAGGGAATGTATTTCTTGCAAATGCAAAATGAAAAACTAGAAATTGCGGTAAAAAAGTTCGTAATCCACTAAACATAGTATACCCCACCCAACTTCCTAATAGCATTAATAGCTAAAGTTGTACACATTATCGACCAAAGTCGCAGCTAGTCTAATTTATAACTTGCTGCATGGCTTTAATGTATAGCTTTGTAAAAGCTTTAAAAAACTCTAAAATCTCAATAATGCTCGACCAACTTAGCTCTGCTATTTCAAACATTGGCACAAGAGATGTGACCTCATCAAGTGGAAAACTAAAATATAGGACCTTAAACTGGATTTTATTTTGGTCGGCAATTGCCTCCATCTTTTGGGCCATTTTCTTGTTTTATATTGGGAACCCTGTTGCAGCAATGTTTCCGGTGATCTCTGCTTTTTCCATACCACTATTGTTGTTTTCGCTTCATAAAAATGGAGAACGTTTTCATTGGGTTTTGAACTGGAGTATTTTTTTAGCTTTTTTTGTTCCATTTAGTGTTCAATTATTACACGGTGGCTTTGTTAACACAGGGGCTGTTATTGTCTGGTCTATTTTAGCTCCAATAACTGCATTGATATTAAAGCCCAAGAAAACAGCCAAATCAATCTTTGTTGTATTCCTATTCTTCTTAGTTTCTGTTAGTATTTTAGAAGTATTCCTGCCTTCTCCTCTTGTTGAACTGCCAAAGTCGATTATTACAATTGAGTTTTTGATCAATATAATCTCTGTTATATCAATTTGCTACTTCCCTATTCTGCATTTTTCTAACGAAATGTCAAAGGCAAGAAAAATTATTAAAACACAAAATCGAAAAATAATTAGCAGCATTGAGTACGCTCAATACATACAAAGAGCAAGTCTTTCGTCACACGATGAGTTAGTAGGTTCTTTAAATAACGACTTCTTTTTAATGTATGAGCCTAAAGATATTGTAAGTGGTGATTTTTATTGGGTCGCCAATAAAAACGGCCGATTGATTATTGTTTGTGCCGACTGTACTGGTCACGGTGTGCCCGGTGGGTTTATGACCATGATGGGAATTAACCACCTAAATAACATTGTTAAAGAGAAAGGAATTACAGATCCATCCATGATTTTATTGTTTTTGCACTATGCTGTGCGAGAGTCTCTAAAATATTCGTCTAACGGCATGTCTGATGGTATGGACATTGGAGTTTGCAGCATTGATCTAGAGACCAACTTACTAGAGTTTTCTGGTGCTAGGAATAAGCTACATTATTTCAATGGAGAACTCCAAGTAATTCCGTCAACAAAAGTGAGTATTGGGGAGGATTTATTAGACGTAAACTTCAACAAAACACAGATTCAAATGAAGAAAAACGATCGCTTCTATCTCTTTTCTGATGGCTATATTGATCAATTTGGAGGGCCTAACAACAAAAGGTTTGGAAGTAAAAGGCTAAATTTACTACTGAACGACATCAAGGAATTAAACATTAAAGATCAAGGCAATGTGATTAAACAAACCATGAAAGAATGGAAGGGTTCAGAAGATCAAATTGATGACATCACTTTTATGGGCTTGGTTGTTTAATTTTGTAATAAAACAACTACTATGAACAAAAAAAACATACTACTCATCGAAGACGACGCTTTAACACTCTTAGTTCTTCAAAATCTTTTAACTTCTAAAAACCATTCAGTCACCGCCTTAAATGATGGCAGAAAATATCAAGAACACCTCCAAGGCATTGATATTGTTATACTAGACTGTGGCCTCCCATTTATATCAGGAGAGGAACTAGCAGGAAAAATTAAAATAGATAACCCCGAAATTAAAGTAGTACTTACTTCCGTTTCTTCTAAAGAAAATATTAAATCTTCTATCATGGAAAAAGTAGACGGATTTATTGGAAAGCCCTACAATTCGGATAAAATAACCAACTTATTAGCCTTATTAACTTGACTGCATAAAACAACTCAAACATATCTTTCATAATTTAGATCTGAACAAAACAATCACAGATTGAGTTAAATTTTACTTTAATTTGGTATCATTTGAAATTCTCTTAATATCGAAGCAAACACATTAGCAGCTACTGTAGCTAAACAGCACCTTTTATTATATCCTGATAAAGCAATTTATTGGGAAAAAGAGGAAATCCTTATTATTTCAGATGTTCATGTAGGCAAAGCCAGGCATTTTAGAGCTAATGGAATAGCCGTACCACTGAGCTCAGAACAAAACAATACTGATAGATTAAAAAAACTGATTGAAACGTGCAGCCCAAATAGGGTTCTTATACTTGGTGATTTATTTCACAGTTCCTACAACCGGGAAGTTAACGCGTTTAAGAAGTTCATGAACACCTACCCTTCCATTTCTTTTGAATTGGTAATCGGCAACCATGATGTCCTAGGACTAGCCACTTATCAAGAGTTAAACCTGATCGTTCATGAAGAATCTCTTTTAATTGATCCATTTATATTTACTCATGAGCCACTCTTGACTCCTAACAATACGTTTTATAACTTATCCGGACACATACATCCATCAGTACTTTTAAGAGGTAAAGGAAAGGATAAACAACGATTCGCATGTTTCTATTTTGGAAAACATCAAGGGTTATTACCTGCTTTTGGTTCATTTACCGGAACAGCAGAAATTAAAACCAAACAAAATGATCAAGTCTATATCATTGCCGAAAATCAGGTAATAGCTGTTTAATAGTGCTTTTCCCAATAACTAGGGGTTACCATCGGACTATAATAACTTTTATTTAAGCGCTCCTTTTTTGCATCAAACAAATTTGCTTCTATTGTCCACGGGTGATGAATTTCGTGGGCAAGTTCAGCTAATTCTGGCAGCCACAATCGCACATACTCTCCCTTGGGATCATAGCGTTTGGCTTGCAGAATAACATTGAAATAACGGTCTCTGGGGTCGTTACCAACTCCTGCAATATACATCCAGTTTCCATAATTGCTGGCTACATCATAATCTATTAATTTGGACTCAAAATAGGCTGCTCCTTTCCGCCAATCCAATCCTAATTCCGTTACAAAAAAAGAAGCTACATTTTGGCGGCCTCGGTTACTCATAAATCCAGTTTGATTCAACTCTCGCATATTCGCATCAATGAATGGAATTCCAGTAATGCCATTGGCCCATCGCTGAAATGCTTCTTCGTCTTCTTTCCAAGATTCTGATTTGCCATTAATGCCATCCACGTTAAAAATTGAATTGCCATGCTTCAATGCGATGTACTTAAAAAAGTCTCGCCAAATAAGCTCAAAAACTAACCAGTAAGTCGACTGATTCTTCTTAATTTCTTTCTCATATTTCTTTACTTCCCAATAAATTTGCCGCGGTGAAATACATCCATTCCACAACCATGCAGACAACTTAGAAGAGTAATCTGCTCCGATTAAGCCATTTCGAGTTACCTTATAACTACTCAAGCTCTCCGTTTCAAAAAAGTAATGTTGTAAACGACCCAATGCTGCATCTTCTCCTCCTTTAAAGTCGATTACACTGCGCTTATCAATTGGTTGTGCAGATAATCCTAAAGCAGATAACTCCGGTAAATGGCCTACTGGGATCGTTTTTTGTGTATTAACTTTAGCAGGAGCAGGAAATGTCGAACGAACAGACGACTTCTTTTCAACTAGTTTTCGAAAGGCAGTAAATACCTTCGGGGTATCTTGATAATCAAACGACAAATCATTGACATGGTACAAAGTAGAACCAAAACAATAATTAATTGGTCCCTTAAATAGTGTAGCTAATTCTGTCTCGGCTTGCTTTTCTTCTGCAGTGATATCTTTGTAGGCATAAATCGAATCAATCCCAGATTCATAAGCGATCTTATCGATCTCCTCGGCAGGGTTCCCATATCGAATCACCAAATCGCTACCCAACTTTTTTAGATTCTCCTTGAGGTTTTGAACACTTTCTAATAAAAATTGCGCTCTGATCGCGCTCGTTTTATCAAAACCATATGCATCTTTAGCAAACTGGCGCTCATCAAAACAGTAAAATGGAATAATGGTAGTATGGTTGGCGATTGCTTTTGTTAACGCTTCATGATCGTGTAACCTAAGGTCATTTCTAAACCAAACTAATGCTGTGGTGCTCATTGATTTTTAGTTCTACGGCATCTTTCGCTACAATACTTTACATTTTCCCAATCTTTTGCCCACTTCTTCCGCCATTGAAAAGGTCGATTGCACTGAAGACATACTTTTTCCTCCAAATGTGCTTTCTTAACCATTTTTGCCATGAATTTGTTTATTTAACTCGTGTATCGGTATATGTTCCAATTAAACGATAAAACGGAGATCGACCTGTTAATCCAACTGCGAAATAAAAAAGGCCAAGCATAACCAACAGCACTTGATAAACAATAGAAGCAGGCTGAGTAATACCTAAATAAATAGTTATTCCCGCCATTAAAAAACGTAAGAGACGATCCAATAGACCCATATTTTTTTTAAACCCAAACATTACTCTATTTTTAATTCCTAATCAATGCATTTGAAAATTAGTCAATTAATTATAGAATGCTACTCGTTTAGCCATATTAGTAAAAATAAATCCATGAAATGGGAGCACCGAATACCAATATAATCGACCAGCAACTCCCTTAGGTCTAAACGTGGCAGTCTGAACTAACGTTAAGCGATCAGACGATTGTTCATCTTTTATTATTTTAAATTCTAGCCATGCATCTCCTGGCAGTTTCATTTCTGCAAACAAGAGCAAACGAGCTTTTTGTTCATCAGCTAAAAGTACACGCCAAAAATCCAATGAGTCTCCAGGGTTTATTTCTGTGGGGCTACGTCTACCTCTTCTGAGGCCCACTCCACCAACCATCTTATCCAAATAGCCTCGAACTTTCCATAAGAAGTCACCATAATACCAGCCTTTTTGGCCTCCTATGGACCATATGTTGTCCTTCACCTGTTGAGCTCGAGACTTTGGAAAAGAAACCTTTTTAATGTCCTTAAATGTTCCATTCTTGGGCACCTCAATAAATTCATTTAATGCAGCATCGTGATTATTAAAGCTATCGGAGTCGACCCAAGATGAAACCACCATATTCTGTTCAATTCGCTTGAATGCAAGTTTTACAGCATCGGTATAGGTAAAGAGTGGAATGGGAATCACCCTATTTAAATCCCTTTTTACCACTACTTCGTTTTTCATGCTTTCTACTAAATTTGCAGCCAGTTGAAAAGAAGTGGAAGTGACAAAATATAGCCAATATGAAGAGATTTTCGGGCTGAATAAAGGTATAGTTAAGATGTACCTCTTAATGCCCCTAACCTTAGCAAAATCGAGTAACATTTGTTTGTATGTGAGCACATCAGGGCCACCTATGTCAAAAGTTTCATGATAGGTTTTCTGGTTTAAAGCTACCTTCTCTAAATATTGAATGACATTTCTTACTCCAATGGGTTGACATTTAGTATTCAACCATTTTGGAGCAACCATAACCGGCAGTTTCTCTACTAAATCACGTATGATTTCAAAGCTCGCACCTCCTGAGCCGATAATAATTGCAGCACGCAAAACAGTTAATGGTACATTTGATTCTGCAAGCAGGGACTCTACATTTTTCCGGCTTTCAAGATGCTTCGATAACTCGCTATCGTTTGAAATCCCACCCAAATAAACAATTTGCTGAGCAGACGTTTTCGAAATGTATTTAGAAAAGTTAGCGGCGGCAGTAGACTCCATCTCTGAAAAATCTCCTGAAGTGGATGACAAGGAATGAATAAGATAATAAGCAACATCAAATTCAGTTGGTAAACTGTTTAACGATTTTTCTTCTAAAAAGTCTGCTTTAACTTTAGTCACTTTATCGACAGCTTTGTCTGAAATAGTAATCCGATCGATGTCTCTAACTACCGCAATGACTTCATGACCTGCCTGTGTTAAACTAGCTAAGAGTCTCTTACCTATGTATCCGTTTGCTCCGGTGAGTAGAATTTTCAAATTGCGATTTATTTAGTAAAACAAAGTAAATGTACCCTTTGTTTAATGAATGAAATAACACAGTATTATGCATAGACTAACCAGAATAAGTAAACTTCCAATAAGCATTGAAGAAGCTTGGAACTTCTTTTCCTCCCCAAAAAATCTAAAGGAAATAACTCCTGATCATATGGGATTTGATATTCTATGTGACTTGCCAGATAAAATGTACCCCGGAATGATTATCACTTACAGTGTTAAGCCACTATTAGGGATTCCAATAAATTGGATGACAGAAATAACACAAGTAAAAGAGCTGGAATATTTTGTAGACGAACAGCGCGTTGGCCCTTATGCTATTTGGCATCACCAACACCATTTTAAGGCAATAGAAGGAGGAGTAGAGATGACGGATATTATTGACTATGTTATCCCATTAGGACCATTAGGTAAAATAATGAATCCGATATTAGTTAAAGGAAAACTAAAGGAAATATTTGACTATCGTGAGCAAAAAGTAGCTCAATTGTTCGGAACATTTAAATAGACAATATGAAAAAGAAAAGGCCCTGACTATAATAAGTCAGGGCCTTTTTAGGGTATAGATTAAATGTATTATTTAATCGTTACTTTCTGAATGGTATTCTCTCCATTGATAACAGTTCTTAAGAAATAAATGCCTCCGTTAAGGTTAGACAAATTAACTTGTTTCATTAAGCTAGTTCCTGCAAAGAAGTTGTCAGTGTAAACAGACTTTCCTGTAATATCATAAACCTCCACTTGGATATCACCCAAGTTATCTTCGCTCTCTACCTCTAAGGTAAATACTCCGTTTGACGGATTCGGATAAACAGCAAATTTGGCGTTAGATGTCTGATCGCTCAACCCTACTGCAACCATTCTAGGTGTACCAAAGTTTGGACGAATCATGTAGTTGGTAGCAAAGTTCGGACTCAAAACCTCATTTGCTCTCCATGGGTTTGTCCCAAAGATTACAAAGTTAGTATTTGGATAAAAATTAGCTACAGAAGTACCAATAGTAACATTAGAATCACCTTCAACTACTCCAACGAAGAAAGAATCTGCAGGCAATACCACATAGCCTCCTGCATTGTCAAATGTAAGCTCTACTTGGGCTGCTCCAGGAGCAGTAAATGTAATGGTATCAGAAGTTGCAATAATAGCACCCGGTAGTCCATTTACCACAGATCGAACATTCACTGATAATGGTTGGTTTGTCATTGCTCCACTATTGTTTACAATAAAAGTAGAAACTGAAGATAATGTATCAGCGTTGGTTAGTTCGTATAATGTACCTAACTCACCTGCTGTTCCTGCTCCAATTCCTAAAGAGCCATTTGCTACTCCTCTATCTCTAGAAAAAGTTGAATCAGTAATAAATAATGAGTCTGAAGCAAAAAAGTTATCCGCCGGGTTAGCATCTACATTATCATGCGATAAGGCATATTCTACATGGTATGCTCCAACAGTACTAGGTAGATAATTTGAAGAGAAAATAAAAGGCTGCGGAGCACTTCCAGGCGCTATAGATAAGTTACTTAAACTATCTGTATAAACCGAAACACCATTTCTCTTGATGTCAACATTCACTTTCACATTGTTAAGCGTATCCGAACCTAAGTTCTCTACTAGTGCAGCAATCGGCGCAAGGTTAATTTGGGATAAAGGTAAATTAGCATATTCAGACAAAGGTGTTGCTATTGCGAATCCTGCATCATAACCCGGTAAAACGGAAATATTGAAATTGTCGATAAATAAGATATTCTTATCATTTGAATTATTTCTGATTGCGATATGAACTGTATCTCCCGCATATGCTGCAAGGCTAACTGTTCTAGTAGTCCAGAATGCATTCTCTGCTGCAGTAGAAAACAAAACAGGGTTTGCATTTAACCCTGCAACATCAGCTGTAGTAGTAGAAATCAATACCTCATATCCATCAGGAAACATTGCATCAGAAGCCTGAGCATCAAATTGCAACACTGCATTTGCAGGTAAAATAATAGATGGTGAAATTAAATAATCGTCGGCAGTACCTGCCGGTGTGTACCATGATGTACTTGCAACACAAGTATCTCCAATAACTGCACTATCAGGGTCAGCAAAAGGAATCCATGCATCCGTAAAAAAAGCATAGTTCGCCTGTGGAGTGTTTCCATCTTGGTCAATCAATGTCCAATTTAAGATATTAGCAGAATTGTTAAAATTTTCTGAGAATATAGTTTGCGCATTTAATCCTAGCGCACCTATTCCCAGAATAGCCGTAGCTAAACCTTTGTATAAGTTTTTCATAAAATTGTTTTGTGCTTACTATAAAAAAGCAAGCTGTTCATAATAAAATAGTTTGCCTCAGGGAAGAGACAGGTAACAAAGGTAGGATTATCAAAAGGGTTAGAATGTTAATAGTACTTAAACGGTCAAAATAGATGAATATCTGCTCAACGCCTTTTTGTAGGTATTTATAGCGCGCTCTCTGGCCATTTTATGCTCTACCATTGGTTTAGGGTAACGATCAGTATCCAGCTCTTTAATCCACCTTCTTTGGTAAATTTTATCTTTATCAAACTTTTTAATTTGTTCTGTTGGGTTAAAAACCCTGAAATAAGGAGCAGCATCTACACCTGTTCCTGCTGCCCATTGCCAGTTTCCATTATTCGCAGATAACTCATAATCGAGCAACTTAGACGCAAAATAGGCCTCTCCCCATCTCCAATCGATTAATAGGTGCTTGGTTAAAAAGCCTGCAGTAATCATTCTTACGCGGTTATGCATGTAGCCCGTCGCATTTAATTCCCGCATTCCAGCATCTACCATAGGATAGCCAGTTTTTCCCTCGCACCATTTTTTGAATTCCTCTTTGTTATTTCGCCAAGGAACGGCATCGTATTTTTTATTGAAATTGTTGGTTACCGCATGCGGATAATGGAACAAAATCATCATGAAAAACTCTCTCCAAATTAGCTCAGAATAAAAAACTTCACTCTTATCTCTTGCTCTAGCTGCAATTTCTCTTACACTTACTGTCCCGAACCTCAAGTGGATACCCAATTTACTTGTGCTGTCCTTTGCAGGAAAGTCGCGCTCATCTGCATACACCTCCATGGTGTGATCTGTC
>CBFHLF010000025.1:0-17941 GCA_965656555.1 uncultured Acidiluteibacter sp.
TTAAATGGCCAATAGAGGCCTCGATCAAACGATTTCGTTCTGCAGTGTTTTGTTTCTTCATGGCTTCTTCAAGAAGTAATCCGCCTGCCATAGTTTGACTCTTTGCACCGTTTAAACTGGTCTTAGCATCAGTTGTTGATAGCGTTAAGTTGTTCTTCCAATCTTTATTTCGATCAATTGTTTTAAGACCAAATAGTCCTACGGTAACTAATAAAACTACCGTAAGTAATTGCTGGTATTGTGCACTTGATTTGAATAGTTTTTTTGCGTCAACCATTAAAAAGTAGGACACGATGATACAAAAACCCAAAGAAGGTAAAAACAAGAAGCGTTCATTCATGAACACCCCAATTGAGAAAACAAGGTTGGAGGAGATACTCAATGCTGCTAAGTAAATAATCACTCCAAAAGCATATAGGTTTCTTTTGAGTAATCCCGCAATCACCACAGTCCCCAGAAAGAGGTAAGTAATAATACTTAGAATAACCATAGGATGGCTAAATGTGACTAATGGAATGTGTTTTGGATAATAATCAAATGTCAATGGATGTGGAAAAAAGAGCAATTCAATGTATTTCCAAAGGGTGTAAAAAATAGTCGCATATTTTTCTGAATCAGTGGCTTCTAAAAAGGGATCATTCATTAGGTTGTCCGCTACTGAACTGATGGTAAATCCGCCTACTACATTGCCTCTAATCACATACCAACCAATGGAAACAGCAAGGAGTAAAAAACTAGCTATTCCTATTTCTTTAGTGCTGTTTTTTCGAAAGAAGTAGCCACTTAATGGCAATATCACCAAAAAGGTAATAGCTGTTTCTTTGCTCAATAGGCTTATAAAGAATAGGATTACAGCAAGCAGTAAAGATCCAATGTGCTTGCGATCGAAATAATGAAGTAATGCTATCCAACTCCCTAATAGGCCAATCAAAGCTAATGTCTCATCCATTCCTTTAATATTGGCTACTACCTCTGTGTGGACAGGATGAACCAGGTAAAGTAAGCTGGCAATGAATGCAAAAAGTAAACGCTGCTTTTCTTCCATTCGATCCTGAAAAAGGAGCAATAGGAGTTTAAAGAGCAGGAGGATACTTAAACCATAAAGTAATACGGAGAGAAAATGAAAAGCACTGCTGTTATCTCCAAAGAACTCAAAAACTACTGCAAAGACAATATAAGATAAGGGACGGTATCTTCCTCCAGAAACCAAACTCTTTTGTGTGCCGTAAAAACCAACCATGGACTCATTTTTCAATAAATCTGAAATGCCTGATATCCCTTCTTTTACAAAACTATTTTCTGTAATGGCAATGGCATCGTCTAAGGCGAAGTCGTGATTGAGTGTATTACCATAGAGTAAAAAGGTTATTCCTAATAACAATGCATAGCAGTGCTTACGTGTAAGGTTGGCAAGTTTCATGAATGCAAATTAACTAAAATAGTATCTTTTTAGTTGAGTAGATTTTTAGATTGACTCGGTTAGATTGGTTAATTCATTAAGTTTTTAGTTGATTTTAATGCAGAAACTACATTAGAGATTATCGCTCCTTATTTAGAAGTTTTCTGCTACATTTGTTTTGAAACCATTAATTCAAAAACAATGAAAAAAATACTATTGAGCGGTGCAATGGCTGCTTTATTAATTACTCAAACTGGTTGCTTAGGAACTTTCTCTCTTACAAAAAATGTGTTAGAGTTTAATAATACAGTTACCAATGATAAGATTGTAAACAACCTAATATTTTATGCATTGAATATTATTCCGGTTTATCCTGCGGTTGTCTTTGTAGACGTCGTAATTTTAAATTTAATTGAGTTCTGGACGGGAGACAACCCAATCGCGATGAAAGAAGGAGAACAACAGGAGCAGTTGATGACTTACGAAGGACAAACGTATAAAGTAACCGCAACTAAAAACCAATTTTCTTTTGAAAAAATAGAAGGCACTTCTTCAGTAGATTTAGGTGCAGTTTCTTTTGAAGGAGAAGAAATGGTATGGAATTATGAGTATAACGGTACAGTGAATCCCATTGTACAAATCAATGACGATAACACCATTACTTATTTTACCGAGAATGGCTCAGCGACACTTATCAACAATGATTTATCAACATTGGTGTATGAGCGTGGGTTCTCTGACCAATTGATAGAAATGGCGAGTATATAAGATAAGAGAAAGCTTGATATAAAAAATGCCTTTAGCGACTTGCTAAGGGCATTTTTAGTTTTCCTCCATTTCTATTTATAAGTATCTTCGTAGTTCTAAATAGAAACAATGATTGCAACAGGAAATATATCAAAAATGAGAGTGGAATTAACCTCTCCCGTAACTTATCAATTACATCTATCGGAAGACTTGTCTGTCGATATGAACTCTCTAGTAGGAAAGGAAATAACACTTCTTTATGAAGGGCAAATCAACTGTGTAAACTGTGGACGAAAAACGAAAAAATCATTTGGTCAAGGGTTTTGCTATCCTTGCTTTATGAATGCACCGCAAAATGCGGAATGTATCATTCGACCGGAACTGTGCCGAGCGCATTTAGGAGAGGGAAGAGACCCTGAATGGGAAGAGCGCAACCATAATCAGCCACACATCGTTTATATGGCAGTGGGAGCAGGAATAAAAGTGGGTGTTACGCGAGAAACTCAAATACCTACCAGATGGATTGATCAAGGAGCATGGAAGGCTGTTCGACTTGCTAGAACACCAAATCGATACCAAGCGGGCATAATTGAAGTTGACATGAAAAAACATGTGTCAGACAAGACGCATTGGATGAAAATGCTCAAAAATGAGCTTGCGGAAGAATTGGATGTCATGAAGGTGAAAGAAGAGTTGCTGCAAATCATGAATGATAAATACAATGAGTTTCACTCAGCAGATGACGAGATTATAGAAATCAACTATCCAGTAATCGAGTTTCCAACCAAAGTAAAAAGTCATAACTTAGATAAGTTGCCGGAGCTGAAAGGAAAATTGATGGGAATAAAAGGGCAATACCTAATTTTTGAAGGAGGTATCGTTATTAACTTAAGGAAATATTCAGGTTACCACATTACACTAACCGCATGAACATACTCTTAGTAGCAGCTACATATTTGGAAATAAAACCTTTTTTAAATCAGTTAGGGTTTCATCAAGAGCAATCACATTACGCCTTTGCTACCGACCGATTTAATTCCATTGAAGTGTTGATTACTGGTGTTGGTATGACAGCCACCACCTATCAATTAACCAAGCAATTATGTGCTAAGAGTTATCAAATGGTTATAAACGCAGGAGTTGCAGGAGCTTTTAGTCATCGCTTATTAATTGGCGATGCTGTATTGGTTACATCCGATTGCTTTGCAGAGCTAGGCGCGGAAAGTCCTACTGGTTTTATTCCAATTACTCAGCTTAATTTGCCTGCGCCTTATCAGGTAAAAGCCACTACTCATTTTACCATTAAGTCTTGGGAGCATTTGCCGAAAGTGAGCGGTATTACTGTAAATAAAGTGCATGGAAGAATTGATTCTATTGTAGAAGCAGAAGCACGTTTTTCCCCTGATGTAGAAAGCATGGAAGGCGCAGCGGTATTGACTGTTTGTGAAGCAGAAGGCATCGACTGTTATCAATTAAGAACCATTTCTAATCGGGTAGAACCAAGAAATACTGAAAATTGGAATTTGGGATTAGCCATTAAGAACCTAAACCTATTTTTAATCGATTTACTAAACGAATTTTAATGCAACAATTAACCTTAGGGTATTCACCATGCCCAAATGATACCTTTATTTTTGATGCCATGGTGCACCAAAAAATTGACACCGAAGGATTAGCGTTTAAGGTCACTTTAGCCGATGTAGAAGAGTTGAACCAAATGGCTTTTCGACAAGAACTAGACATTACGAAGCTTAGCTACCACGCATTAGGATATCTTACTACGCCTTATCAGCTTTTAAATGCCGGGAGTGCATTGGGAAGTGGAGTAGGTCCTTTGCTGATTTCAAAAAAAGAATTTACTCCCGATGAGGTAGATCAATTGCGAATAGCGATACCTGGAAAATACACTACTGCCAATTTTTTATTGTCCATTGCTTTCCCAAATGCGACCAATAAAGTGGAAATGCTTTTTTCTGACATTGAACAAGCAGTAATTGATGGTGATGTCGATGCAGGATTGATCATTCATGAAAATCGGTTTACCTATCACCAAAGAGGATTGCACAAAATAATGGATATGGGAGCGTTTTGGGAAGCCAAAACGGATGCGCTTATCCCATTGGGAGGTATTGTTGTAAAAAGAGAATTTGATGAGGTGATGCAGCAGAAAATAGACCGCGTATTAAAGCGCAGCATTGAGTATGCGTTTAAGCATCCCGAATCGTGCATGGATTATGTAAGAGTAAATGCCCAAGAAATGGAAGAGAAGGTGATGAAACAACACATTGCCTTATATGTCAATAATTACTCTGTGGATTTAGGCGAAAAAGGACGATATGCTGTGGAAAGCTTGTTTAACTTAGCAGTCGAAAGTAAAATATTACCCGAGGTGCACCCTCATATTTTTGTACAAAAAGAAAACGATTAAGATGATAGTAGTAACTGGAGCAGCAGGATTTATTGGCAGTGTATTGGTTTCTAAACTCAATAAAGATGGAATTATTGACCTTGTATTGGTCGATGACTTTTCTAAAACAGAAAAGGATGCAAACTTAGAAAGTGCCTTGTTTTTGGCGAAAATTGAGCGGGATGTATTCATCGATTGGTTCCAGCAAAATGCCAAAGAGGTGAAAGGTGTTTACCACATTGGTGCACGTACGGATACCACTGAATTTGATGCTAGTATTTTCGACAAATTTAATGTCAATTACAGTAAAGATATCTGGTCGATTTGTGCAGACTTTTCCATTCCATTGGTTTATGCCTCTTCAGCGGCTACATATGGTTTGGGAGAATTTGGCTATAGAGATGATCACTCTATTGTAGAGCAACTAAAACCGTTAAACCCTTACGGGGAATCTAAAAATAACTTTGATATTTGGGCACTTAAACAATCGAAGCAACCCCCATTTTGGGCAGGTCTAAAATTCTTTAATGTGTATGGCCCCAATGAATATCACAAAGGAAGAATGGCATCGGTAATTTTTCATGCTTACAACCAAATCAAGGCCACAGGGAAGATGAAATTATTCGCTTCTCACAACCCAGATTATAAAGATGGGGAACAAATCCGTGATTTCGTTTATGTAAAAGATGTGATCAGTGTATGCCAATGGTTGATGAACAACCAACCCGAATCAGCATTGTATAACCTGGGAACTGGAACTGCACGCACTTTTTTAGACTTGGTTAAAAATACCTTTAAGGCAATGGATCAAGATGCAGACATTTCTTTTATTCCTACTCCTGAAGATATTCGAGATAAATACCAATATTTCACCGAAGCGGACATGTCAAAGTTGATTAATGCAGGTTATGATATTCCATTTCACACCTTAGAGGAAGGCGTAAGTGATTACGTTAGTAATTACCTGTCAACTAACACGATTTACTAGCATGCTTCGAGCTAAAATACAAACGCTTAGCTTACATGTATTTTGGCTCATTTTATTGGCCTTGAGCGTTCATTTTTATCAAGAGCGCAGCTTTGCAGATACTTCTTACTTTTTATTTAAGGTAATTAATGAAGGTTTTTTCCATATTCAGCACAGCCGGCTGGTGTTGGCGATTTCGCAGATTGGTGCTGTCTCAGGCCTATTTTTGGGATTAAGTCTCCATAAATTACTCATTATACATTCTGTTTTTAATGCGGTTTTCTTTTATGGATTGGTGGCTTGGGTATTTCATATCATTAAAAATAAGCAAGCTGCGTGGTTACTAACGCTTTTAATGGTCAGTAGTCATTGGGCGTATTTTTCACCTTATTTAGAAGTGTTTTACGCGGCAGGTTTCGTCGTTTTATTCTTTGCGGCTTTCGCGAATTCAGTTCATTTTAATAAGTATTACCTGCTATATTATCCACTGTTATGGATAGCCTTAATGGCTCATCCATCCATATTTTTGATAGTAGGAGCGCATTTGATTTTTCTGCTCTTTGCTGAGGGAAGTTTAACTAATCAACTAAAATCAATCGGATTATTCTATGGTGCTGCGGTAGTTGTAAAAGTGTTGTCTTTTTCGGTATATGAAGTAAACCGATTAAAAATAACTGATGAAACCATTGTAGAGTGGGGAAAAGTTTTGTCTGAGTTGGCTCATAATTACGGAAGTCATTACTTATCTGCTACACTACTATTGATTGCTGTTCCTTTATTATTTGTGATCGCAAGGAAATGGAAATTAGCGCTCTATGTAGCGATTAGTTATTTTGCATTGATAGGAATCGTTTTATTTAATTTAAAAAATGGCGGTTACAAATGGTACAATGAAGTCATGTTACTGCCGTTTATTTTATCCCTTATATTGCCGATAATCAGCTTTAATCCTATTTCAAAATCAAGTATTAATCAGCTCATCAGTATTGGCTTATTGGTTCTGTTGGGGTGGAATATATCCGAAATCTTCGCACGCGGTGAGATACTAACTCATCGTTATCAACAAATGCAATCGATTGCATCAGAAGCCAAAGATTTATACCCTGAGAAGAGCAAATTCATCTTAGAAGATGAGAATTACGAACGTTCATTCACGGAAGCAGGAATGCAACTTCCATATGAGTTCTTTTTAGCATCAGCCGAGTTTGGAGCAAAGAATACTGTCACAATTGCGCTGCATGAAATGATGAAGGTAGATAGCTCTAAAAGCCTGATTGAGAAGGAAAGTCAAATCTTGTATTGGGGATTCACTGCAGGACCAATTGGAGAGCTAGATACCAACTATTTTCTAGTAGAAAGTTCTGCTTACCAATCACTTCAGTCAACTGCATACTCTGGTAATGTCCATGAATACATCGAAAAAACTTCCTTAAAACTGATAGATTACCCTAAGTCGTCTGCCTCTAGTTGCACCATTTATCCTTTAGTAGGTATAGAAATAAGAGATTTAATACTCCCATCGGATACGTCTGTAGCGATCAATTTCTCTTACCATATTTATAATGAAGATAGTACTGAAGCTATTTGGGACGGAGAACGAACACCTTTAGAAGTTGATGTCAAATTTAACTATCAGCAACGTGTAGCTATTGAATTACCTGAAAAACCGGGAAACTATAAGGTGATTATTGATCTAGTGAAAGAAGGAGAACAATGGTTTGAGAAAGGAGTAGGGTTTGATGTAGAAGTTAATTAACCATCAACAAGTGTCACTATTTGCTTTAGCTAGAAGTAGTTAACAATTTAATAAAGAATACTAAAGCTCCTCTTTAAGCGAGACCAAAAACGATCTTACCTTTTTCAAGGAAGCAATCATTTCCATCTCATTCATGGTGTCTTCTTTATTTTCCTTCAATTTCTTTTTAGCGCCATCAAGCTTGTACCCGCGCTCTTTTACCAAGTGATAGATGATTTGCAAATTTGCAACATCCTTTTGGGTAAACAAACGGTTACCTTTCTTATTCTTTTTGGGTTGTAGGATGTCGAATTCCTTTTCCCAAAAACGTATTAAAGAAGCATTCACATCAAAAAGTTTACTTACTTCTCCGATGGTGTAATATAATTTTGTGCTTTCTTCAGGTAAACTCATCTTCTATCAGATTAGTCAAACGATTGTGTAGGCGTTGAAGAGAATTCAATCATCTTCTCGTATTCCTCAGGTGTTAAATCGTTGAAGTAGAAATTTACAGGGTTTACCTTTTCGCCATTCTTTATCACCTCATAGTGCAGGTGAGGAGCTACAGAAGTTCCTGTACTGCCTACGTATCCGATTACTTGTCCTCTTTTTACTTTTTCTCCTCTTCGCACAATATATTGCGTCATGTGCGCGTACAATGTTTTGTAACCATATCCGTGATTCAAGACAACATGATTACCATATCCTCTTCGGCTATTTTCTACTTCGGCTACCACAGCATCTCCTGTTGCATATATTTCCGTGCCTTGCTCTGCAGAAAAATCCATGCCGGTGTGCATCTTTCGACGCTTGTAGATCGGGTGCATCCGCATTCCATATCCTGAAGCCATTCGCTTTAAGTCTTTGTTAGCTACAGGCTGAATAGCAGGAATAGAGGCCAACATTTTTTCTTTTTTTGTAGCCATTTTATACACTTCATCGTACGATTTGCTTTGTATGTATAGCTGCTTAGATATTTGATCAAGCTTTTCCGCAGATTCAATAATTAATTCAGAGTTTTTAAAACCCTCTAGTTGTTTATAGCGATTGACTCCACCAAAACCTGCTTTTCTTATGTTGTCAGCTATTGGCTCTGCTTCAAAAATTACACGATAGATCTCGTCGTCTCTACGTTGTATATCTTCCAATACTTCAGTTACCTGATCCATTCGCTTATCTAGTAGCTCATATTGCGCAGCTAGTTGGTTTTTCTCACGTTTTAGCATTTTTTCTTTTGGAGAGTCAATGTAATTATTTACCAAAAAGAAAAACAGTACTCCAAAAACAGCACTCGCAACTAAAAATGAAAGTACGCGAAGTAACTTTACCTTTGCAGTGAGCTCTACTCGCTCATAGCTTAAGGTTCGGGTATTAAAACGATACTTAACTTTTGACATTTTCTTGAATTGTTATTGTGGTTTAAATAGCTAAATTTGCGCACAATTTAAGTGCGAAATTAACCATATAAATCTTTTGTTTCAATACTACAAAGGAGTTAAAAATTGTTAGCTTCAGCACAGCATGGTATTTAAAGTTTTCAACAACAATGACTTCAAAAGAGATAAGAGCGGCATTTTTAGCATTTTTCAAAAGCAAGGGACACGAGGTAGTTTCTTCGGCACCAATGGTGATAAAGAACGATCCTACATTGATGTTTACCAATGCTGGAATGAATCAGTTTAAAGAGTTGTTTTTAGGAAATACCACTGTCAAGTACCCTCGAATAACCGATACACAAAAATGCTTGAGGGTTTCAGGAAAACATAATGATTTAGAAGAAGTAGGTGTGGATACCTATCACCATACCATGTTTGAGATGTTAGGGAACTGGTCTTTCGGCGATTACTTTAAAAAGGAGTCGATTGAATGGGCTTGGGAGCTGCTCACAGAAGTGTACGGAATAGACCAAGAGAGTTTATATATAACTATTTTTGGTGGAGATCAAGGAGATAAGCTTACCGAAGATACTGAAGCTTACAATATTTGGAAGGGAATTGTTTCAGAAGATCGAATCATAAAAGCCTCTAAAAAAGACAATTTTTGGGAAATGGGCGATGTAGGTCCTTGTGGCCCTTGCTCGGAGATTCATGTAGATATTCGTTCAGCTGAAGATAAAGCAGCTGTTTCAGGTAAGGAGTTGGTCAATCAAGACCATCCTCAAGTAATTGAAATATGGAACTTGGTGTTCATGGAGTTTAACCGTATGGCGGATGGAAGTTTGGTGAAATTGCCAAATCAGCATGTCGATACAGGTATGGGATTCGAGCGCCTTTGCATGGCGCTGCAAGGGAAACAATCGAATTATGATACGGATGTTTTTATGCCATTGATTAATAAAATTGTTGAGATTAGTGGAGTTAACTATACTCAAAGTCAGGAGAAAAAAGATATAGCGATTCGTGTAATTGCAGATCATATTCGAGCAATTGCATTTGCCATTGCTGATGGTCAGTTGCCTTCCAATACTGGCGCAGGGTATGTGATTAGAAGAATATTAAGGAGAGCAGTGCGATACGGCTACAGCTTCTTAAATTTAAAAGAGCCTTTCTTAAACCAATTAGTTGAAATTTTAGTTGGAGAGATGGGAGAGCAGTTCGAAGAGTTAAAATCGCAGCAAAAACTAATAACACAAGTTATTTACGAGGAGGAACATACTTTTTTGAGAACGCTTGAAAAAGGAATTCTACGATTTGAAGAGTACGCTGCAAATCTATCTGGAAAAGTGATTGATGGTCAATTTGCTTTCGAACTATATGATACGTTTGGATTTCCAATAGACTTAACACACTTAATGGGAGCAGAAAGCGGCTTAGAAGTGGATATGAATGCTTTTCAATCAGCACTTAAAGAGCAGAAAGAACGTTCAAGAAAAGCTACAAAAGTAGATGCAGGTGATTGGGTTATTGTTCGAGATGACGAGGTAGAAGAATTTATCGGTTACGATTACACGAATGCATCTGTAAAAATTACACGATACCGAAAACTAGTCGCAAAAGGAAAAGAGAGTTATCAATTGGTGTTTAATGTAACACCTTTTTATCCGGAAGGTGGAGGACAAGTAGGGGATACCGGTTACATCGAAGCAGATGGAACCAAGTATTCGATCACGAACACCAAAAAGGAAAACAACCTAATCGTACACTTTTGTGATCAGTTACCTGAAAATGTAAACACCAATTTTCAAGCGGTCGTGAATGAAAAATCACGCATGAATACCGCTATCAATCACTCAGCTACGCATTTAATGCACTATGCATTGAGAGAAGTATTAGGAGAGCATGTAGAGCAAAAAGGTTCGTTGGTGAATGCAAAGCATTTACGATTTGACTTTTCTCATTTTCACAAGGTTTCTGATGAGGAAATCAAGGCGATTGAATACAAAGTTAATCACTTAATTCGGGAGAACTTAGCATTAGATGAAAGACGCAATATGCCAATAAATGAAGCCAAAGAGATGGGGGCTATGGCGTTATTTGGTGAAAAGTATGGAGATGTTGTTCGTCTAATCAAATTTGGCGATTCTATAGAATTATGCGGTGGAACACATGTTTCCTCAACTTCTGCTATTGGACAGTTCAAAATTGTATCGGAGTCGGCTGTTGCATCAGGTGTAAGAAGAATTGAAGCAATTACTGCAGATCGAGCGGATCAGTTTGTACAGGATAAATTGGACGTATTAGAGTCAATAAATGACGCTTTTAAACACCCTAAAGATATCTTACAATCGATCCACTTGTTACAAAAGCAAAATGCTGACCTTCAAAAGCAAGTAGAAGAGTTCAAAAGAGCTGCAGCAGGTAATGTAAAAGGAGAGCTGAAGGGGAAAGTCCAGTCGATTAACGGAGTAAATGCAATTATAGAAGAGGTTTCATTAGATGCAGGTTCAATCAAAGACTTGGCATTTCAGCTTAAAGCAGAGATTGAGCAGTTATTTTTAGTGCTCGCATCGCATGTAGAAGGAAAAGTAACCTTAACGATATTGGTTGCAGATGACTTAGTGAAATCGCATGATTTACACGCCGGAAACATGGTTAGAGCGCTTGCTAAAGAGATAGGCGGCGGTGGCGGTGGTCAGCCATTTTTCGCAACAGCCGGAGGTAAAAACGCTGCAGGTATTGCATCAGCATTGGCTAAAGCAGCAGACTACTTGAAGTAATATCGAGTAGTTTTTTACTTTCAGCGCTACAGATGAAGGATGAATCTTGAAATTAATACAACTTAAAATTGCTCCAAGCTTCTGCTTTTTCAGCAAATAAGGGTTTTGTTTTTGCCCAAGTTGTCTTAAATAGCTCGGAGTGGCGGTAATTTTCCAAGGCTTCCTCGCTGTCCCAATGGCTGTGCGTAAAGAAAATATTGCCTTTCGTGCTACAGCGCAATAACTCCAATTTATTTACTCCTTCAAAGTTGCGGATCTGCTCTTTACTTTCGTTAAAGATAGTGATGAAGTCGTTAATGTGTTCTTCCTTAAATGTGAGTTTTACAATTCTAATGATCATCGATTACTACTCTTATGTGACTATTTAGTTGAATTCCTAACAGGGCTGAAGCTTTACCTTTGTGTAAAGCAATTTCTAATAAATTGGCAGAATTAAAGATTGCTAGAGGTTCTCCCTCAGCCAGTTCGCTGTAAGAATAGCATACTCTCTTAATTCCGCTTGATGTTGATCGATAGTTGATCGTAAAGGACTCGTTTTTTACAAAATTATTGAAGATAATGTCACTGATATTGGTGACAGCATTACCAAAGCTATCAATATGTATGACCATTCCTCTGAGTACATCTTGATCAATAAATGGTTGGTATCCGATTAAGCGATTTACTCCATTTATAGCTCTTCCTAGCACACCAATTGTTCCTCCTTTGTAAATATGTGAAGCAACCTTAGCAAATATATCTTTAGTAGGAAAAGAAAGTCGATTGGAATCTAGTGAAACGTTTAGCTCAATGATTTCCTCTGGTTGCTCATCGCCAAAAATCAGTGAAAATACACCTGTGTCGGCGGCTATAAAATAATGCCCGTCGAACTTTACTACCAAATGGGCGTTTTCAATAGTAGCTTCAGACATTACCCCAATGATGTGGATACTTCCTTTTGGGAAATGAGGATAGGCGTTTTTAACCAAATAAGCAGCTCTTGCAGTATCAAATTGTGGAACCTCGTGTGTGATATCCACAATATTAGCATCAGGACACTGCGTGTAGATTGCTCCCTTCGTAGCTGCGATATAATAATCAGTACATTGGAAATCTGTAGTCAGTGTAATAATACTCATTTAAGGGGCGGGTCTAAAATTTGAAATAAATGCGACAATAGTCTCCAAAATTAGTAATATTTTTGAAGCTTGTAAGAATGAAGATCAAACATAAAAGATAAAAATGAGGACCGCTTAGTGGAGAAAATAATTGACATCAGCCATATTACACCGATAGAACTTTACGGGGTGAATGATAGGAAATTAGATATCATTAAAAAGAAATTTCCAACTTTAAAATTGATAGCTAGAGGAGATGAACTCAAAGTGATTGGGAATGCTTCTACTATTGACGATTTTGAAGGAAAGTTAGGTTTGCTAATTCAGCATCTTCAGAAATACAAACAGCTTACTGAAACGAACATCGAGCATTTGCTAATTGGCGATTTAAAAGTGGGTCAAGAATCACTCAAGGGCGCTGATGATGTATTGGTGTATGGTAATCATGGTATTATGGTGCGTGCTAGAACGGCTACACAGCGCAGCATGGTAAAAGCAGTGGAAGATAATGACATGGTGTTTGCAATGGGACCTGCTGGTACAGGTAAGACCTACACTGCAGTTGCACTAGCGGTAAGAGCGCTAAAAAATAAAGAAGTAAAGCGAATCATTTTAACTCGTCCTGCCGTAGAGGCCGGAGAGAATCTAGGGTTTTTGCCAGGCGATTTAAAGGAAAAGTTAGATCCTTTTTTACAGCCACTTTATGATGCGCTTCATGATATGATTCCTGGAGAAAAGTTGAGGGATTATTTAGAGAATAATGTGATTCAGATAGCTCCTTTGGCGTTTATGCGCGGTAGAACATTGGATAATGCTTTTGTTATTTTAGACGAGGCACAGAATACGACTCGACCTCAGTTTAAAATGTTTTTAACCCGTATGGGAAAATCTGCCAAGTTTATCATTACCGGAGATTCCTCTCAAATTGATTTGCCGAGAAACCAACCATCAGGATTGGTACAAGCCCTCAAAATTTTAAAGAACGTAAAAGGAGTAGGGTTTATTCAGTTTGATGGAAGAGACGTAATGCGTCATGAGCTTGTAAAAAAGATTGTCGCAGCCTATGATAAGGAGGAAGAACGATTAGAAGAAGTAAATAGAGAAAAGTTTAAAAAATGAGTGGAGTAAAAGAAGCCCCCCAGCAATTTACGGGTCAAGTAGGATTTTATAGTGGTAAGGTTCGGGATGTATACAATATCAATAACAAGTACTTAGTAATGGTGGCTTCTGATCGAATCTCTGCATTCGATCATATTTTACCCAAACCTATTCCGTATAAGGGCCAGGTGCTCAATCAAATTGCTGCTAAATTTTTAGCCATGACTGCTGACATTGTGCCTAATTGGATAGAGGTGGTGCCTGATCCTTCTGTTGCAATTGGGAAATTATGTGATACTTTTAAGGTTGAAATGGTGATACGTGGCTATTTAAGCGGACACGCATGGAGAGAGTACAAGGCCGGTAAGCGCATTATTTGTGGCGTGAGTATGCCTGATGGAATGAAAGAAAATGATCGTTTTCCTACCCCAATCATAACACCTGCTACCAAAGCTGAAGAAGGACACGATGAAGACATTTCAAGAGAAGAAATTATCCGTCAAGGAATTGTTGCTGAAGCTGATTATATTCAGTTGGAAAACTACACGAGACAACTTTTTGAGCGGGGAACAACTATTGCTGCCGAAAAAGGACTGATATTGGTAGATACTAAATATGAGTTTGGAAAAATTGGCGATACCATTTATTTAATCGATGAGATTCATACTCCTGATTCTTCACGTTATTTTTACGCGGAAGGATACCAAGACCGACAGGACAATGGAGAGAAACAAAAACAACTTTCTAAAGAGTTTGTAAGGGAATGGTTGATCGAGCAGGGATTTCAAGGCCTAGATGGACAAGTAATGCCCGACATGCCTGATAGTTTTGTAGCAGAAGTTTCTGAACGTTACATCGAGTTGTATGAGCACATCACCGGAGATCGTTTCGAAAAGGCTGATATTTCTAATACCCCAAAACGTATTTTTGATAACGTAGAGACTGCATTGTCAACTCTTTAATCCTATAAGATTTTTCATTTTAACGTTTATTGCGTTATTCAATGTTGATACATTAAATGTATATACATATATTTGCGACAAACTTTAAGTATGCGAATAGAAGATGAAATAAAACAGGTTAAATTCGATAATGAGCACCATAAGCTCATGATCAATTTACTATTTAGTGGTAAGTGGATTACGGATATTATGACTAAGCACCATAAGCGACATGATATCACCAGTCAGCAGTATAATGTTCTTCGCATATTAAGGGGCCAGCATCCCAAGGCATCTTCTGTAAATATCATTTCTAACAGAATGATAGATCGTATGTCAAATGTTTCTCGTTTGATTGATAAGTTGGAAGCCAAAGGCTTAGCGAAGCGTATTTCTTGTGAAAATGATCGAAGGCAAGTAGATATATCAATTACTAATAAAGGGTTGGAATTGCTTAATGTAATTGACAAAGAGCAAGATAAGATTCAAGCGAAGCTAAATACATTAGAAGAAGAGGAAGCAATTACTTTAAATAAATTACTAGATAAATTGAGAGGATAATGAACGAATTAATTAAAAAGAGATGGAGCCCTAGGGCATTTGAAAACAGAGAAATTAGTCAAGAAGATTTAGATGTTATTTTCACATCGGCAGGTAAAGCACCTAGTGCATTTAATGTGCAACCATGGAAATTTATTGTTGGTAATCGATTTACAAACAAAGATGTCTACGATAAAATAATTTCTACACTAATTGAATTTAATCAATCTTGGGCAACTCAAGCTCCTGTTCTGATAGTAACCGTTGCAGAGACAATTTCTGCCTTTAATGGAAAGGAAAACCCTACTGCTATTTATGATTTAGGCGGAGCTGTTGGATACCTATCACTTCAGGCTATGGAATTAGGTATTTATAGTCACCAGATGTCTGGATTTGATGCTAGCAAAGCAGGTGAGTTGCTTAATATCGATGATAATCATCGTGCTATCTCTGTTGTTGCATTAGGGTATGTTGGTGATAAAAATACATTACCTGAGGGGTTGGCAGAGAAAGAGACACCTGAAAGTGATCGTAAGCCATTAAGTGAGATAAGATTTGAATCTTCACTTTAGAAGTAATTAAAGTATAGGTCTAATTACTAGAGGGTTGTAAAATTACAACCCTCTTTTATTTCAGTGGCTTTTTTTCAACTCTTTTTATAGGTAATTTTGCCATTCAAAAAAACGAATTTGTGATGGAGATTAAGGTAACTAAAATAGAAAACAGCAGACTAGAACAAGTAGATTTTAACAATCTACAATTTGGGCGTACGTTTTCTGACCATATGTTCGTTGCTGACTATGAAAATGGCAAGTGGTCAAATTTTGAAATTAGACCTTATGGTGATTTTTCAATCAGTCCCGCCAGTGCCTCACTTCATTACGGTCAAACTATTTTTGAAGGTCTAAAAGCATTTAGAAACAAAAATAGTGAAGTCGTTCTTTTTCGTCCGGAGTATAATTGGGAGCGTTTTTGTCAGTCGGCCAATAGAATGTGCATGGCGGAGGTTCCAAAAGAGGTTTTCATGGAAGGTCTAAGTCGTTTGTTAGAATTAGACCAAGGTTGGGTTCCTACTAATGAGGGTTCATCGTTATACATTCGACCTTATATGTTTGCTGATGAAGAATTCCTCGGTGTGAAACCTTCATCAAAGTATAAGTTTGTTATCATTACTTCGCCCGCTGCTACCTACTATTCAGGAGCAGTAAAAGTGAAGGTTGAAAAGAAATACGTTCGTGCTTCAGAAGGTGGTGTAGGTATGGCTAAAAACGGAGGTAATTATGCCGCTTCTTTATATCCAGCCAAGCTAGCTCAAGATGAAGGTTTTCATCAGTTGATTTGGACCGACTCTAAAACTCATGAGTTCGTAGAAGAAGCGGGAACAATGAACATAATGGCTGTAGTGAATGATGTCTTATTGACTCCATCTATTGATAAACAAACTGTTTTAAGAGGTAAGACTCGAGATACAATACTTCAATTGGCTAAAGCATGGGGGGTAAAAGTAGAAGAGCGTCCAATCCGAGTAGATGAGCTAAAAGAAGCTCAAGTCAATGGTACACTCAAAGAGGTATTTGGAGCAGGAACTGCGGCTACGGTAGCTCCGATATCAATGATTTCTATCGATGATGTGTCATATGAAGTGCCTCATTTACAAGAAGGGTCTTTCTCTCAAAAAGTGTCAAAATACCTTTCTGATTTGCGTTTAGGTCATGTGGCTGATGAGTTTAATTGGGTTCAAAAAGCCTTTTAAAAGTAGTCTGACTCTTCTTTCATTCTTTTTAAAATCCCGTTGTTAATAAATGGCGATATCTTCTCTTTATAGCTCGGAGATAATTAGGTATTTTTATGCGCAATCGTATCTAATTTTCAGGAATAGTTTTTTATGGCAGAAGAAGTTCAATATACGGAAGATAATATCCGGTCGTTAGATTGGAAGGAACACATCCGTATGCGTCCCGGGATGTATATCGGTAAGTTAGGAGACGGAACCGCTTACGATGATGGAATTTATGTATTAGTAAAAGAAGTTCTCGACAACTGTATTGATGAATTTGTAATGGGAAATGGACGTACCATTGAGGTGTCCATCAAAGATAAAACAGTAAAAGTTCGAGACTACGGAAGAGGTGTACCATTAGGTAAAGTAGTCGATGTCGTTTCTAAAATTAATACCGGAGGTAAATACGATTCTAAAGCATTTAAAAAATCAGTAGGGCTAAATGGAGTAGGTACAAAGGCAGTGAATGCGTTGTCTAGCTATTTCAAAATTGAGTCTAATCGAGACGATAAAACCAAAGTAGCTGAATTTTCAAAAGGAGAATTAACGCTTGATGGTCCGATAGAAGACTCTTCACGACGAAAAGGAACAAAGGTCGTATTCACTCCAGATGAAGAAATATTTCAAGGCTATAAATTCCGCATGCAGCACATCGAGCGCATGCTATGGAACTATGTGTACCTAAACAGAGGACTTACCATTATTTTTAATGGGGAAAAGCTAAAATCGGAACAGAAGAATGGAAAATCATTTTCTTAGTAATACTTGATTTACCAAATATACGTTCTAATAAACTTCTATGCTTTGTCGTAAAACAAACTAAATTAACGTGCTCTCTTTTGATGAAATCAGTCATGATATTTTCTGTTTCTTCTCCATACATTAACTGACTTGAAATGTTTGCTGAAGGATATTTTTCTTTCATTTCATTTTCAAATGTTGTCAATAATTTTTCTTCTTCGGCATAACTTAAATTACCATTGGCAATATGAAGAATTTTAATGTTAGATTTAAAAAGTTCAATTAATTGAACAAGGTGTTTAAAGTCCAGTGCACTTCGTCTTTCGTAGTTTG
>CBFHLF010000026.1:0-17825 GCA_965656555.1 uncultured Acidiluteibacter sp.
GTTAGCGACGTATATAAAAATCGCCCAAAAAGTTGGTTTTAATAGGTTTGATGAAGAGTTTTTAATCAACTTTTTTAAATAGCTGTCAGCCGTTAATTTAAGGGTGTGATAAATTGATTCATCTTCAATACATCAAATGCTTCTTCCCTTTTTTTCTCCATTTTGCCTGAGAAGGATAATCTACAAAATAGATCAGTAGATCAGCCTGAGAGGAATAGTCGACAAAGTAAATTGTCTTATCAGCTTGCGAGGTATATTCTACGAAAGACCACAAGCCTTTATTGCCTTTTGCTTGAGAATCGTAATCAACGCGGTAAACGCATAAATCAGCCTGAGATTCATACTCCACTACAAATACGTTAACGTCTGCCTGAGACGCATAATCAGTTGAAAATACTTTCTGAGCATTTACTACATTGCTAAAAAGCATGAGAAGGAATAGAAACTGAAGAGCAACGGAAATTCTCATCTTACTTTTTTACCAATTTTCTGACCAGGAGTACTACAAATGCGATCATCGGAACACCGTGCATGATCGTATCCCACCAATCCAATAATTCCATGCCTTTTGCTCCACCCAAAATCCATTTTATTTTGCCAAATAAATGGGGTTCTGGTTGGAATGGTGCTAAACCTAATGCAAGGCAAGCAATGATGATGAACCATCCATTATAGCTCGTTGGGGTATTACTTTCTTGATTGCTCATTTTTAATAAAAGGATATAATTCTTGATGGATAAACTTCTGCGGGAATTCATTTTCATCGTCAAATCCGAGCTCTATATCTCTCCCGTCATGCGGGATGTAAGCGGTTTTAAATAAATAGTCCCATATGCTTAATGTAATGCCAAAGTTGACACCGGTACTTCGATCCTTCGGCAATTCTTTAGCGTGATGCCAAATGTGCATTTGAGGATTGTTAAATAGATACTTGAATGGACCCAAATTAACTTTAAAGTTGCTATGGTTAAAGTGCCCCACTGCTATTGCAAAGGCATCCACTATAAAAAATTCAACCAAACCGAAACCTAGCATGGCTAGTGGAACATATTGTATGAACTTATAAACGATGGTCTCCATCCAGTGGAAACGAAGGTGTGCTGCAAATCCCATTTCCTTTACACTGTGGTGCACTTTGTGAAACTGCCATAAAAATGGAACCGAGTGCAATAAGCGATGCACATTCCACTGAATAAAATCCCTAGCTAGAAATAGAATAATCAGTTGCACCCAAACAGCTAACTGATCAATTTTAATAGCTACTATATTGGTGATGCCAAATACAGCAAGAAAATCGTTGAATAACGACACAAATACATTGGATACTGAATTGTAGATAATCAAGGAAAAGATGAAAAAGTTGAAAAACATATAAAAGAAGTCCAACCAAAAATCTTTTCGAATCAATTTTTGACCTTTTCGCCAAGGGAATATGATCTCCAAGGCATAGAAAAAAATAGAAACACCGATCAACAGGTAGAAGTAGCTATTCCACGATGGGTTGGAAATGTCATAAATCAAATAGTTCCAGTAATCAGTGAAGCCTTTTATGAATATGTCGAAATACTTTTCCATAGCGCTTACTTTTCAATCGGTAATCCTGCCTTATTCCATGCTCCCATACCACCTTTTAAATCATAAATAGCAGTAAAGCCTTTTGACTTTAAATAATTTGCTGCTCGCCCTGATCGCCCGCCAACTGCGCAATACACATAAACTGGTTTGCTCGGATCTAAATTGGCAAGTTGCTGATCAAACTCTGCTCCACTGATGTTATAATTTAACGCACCAGTTATATGTCCTTGATTAAACTCTCTTGGAGTCCTCACATCTACTAACTGAATTTCATCTTTGGCAGTAATATCCTGATAAAATGATTGCTCATTCAGCTTTTCAAAAATAGAGGTAGCAGTGTTAGTTTGGACTTTTTTATCTTGCCCATTTGAGCAAGATATAATACCCATTGAAAGAGCGATAAAGGTGATAAATGTTTTCATAATGTCTATTTTTTTTCTTCTAATTCAAATTTTGTTTTTTCTACTCCTTTATAACTGTAGAATAGATTTGCCCAAATAATTTTGGAGATTGCATAAATAAATGGAGAAAATATAATTAATACTCCTGCTATAATTGACACAATGGTCCAATAATCTAAATCTAAACCTAGTACCAAAGTAGCCACCCATACGGTAACCATAATGGCAACTCCAATGGAGTAAGCCACATACATGGCGCCGAAGTAAAATCCTGTTTCCATGTGCAGGCTCCGATCACACACAGGGCACCTTTTTAAAACAGGTGACATGGTAGAAAGGTTGTACGGGTTTTTGTCTTCGTAAAATTCACCCTCATGGCAATGGGGGCATTTGCGGTTAATGATACTGTAGATTTTAGTTCCTTTTTTTATCATGAGTTATATAAAATTGCAATTTTCCATGCATCCAAACATATCGAGTATGGATCGGTCTACTAAGCTGTAATTAATGTTTCTCCCATTTCTAGTGGAAGTAAGTACTCCTTTGTCTTTCATTTTAATTAAATGGTGCGAAAGTAATGATTGTTCTATTCCAGTATGTTCCATTAGTTGTGCAACACTTAAGGGTTCGTGTTGTTGCATAATGCTTAGAATTTGTAAACGAATAGGATGCGCAATTGCTTTCAGTATTTCTGCAATTCGCTCCATTTTGTCAGCTGTTATTTCTATTTTATCGACCATCATAAATTGAAATACAAAAATATGAAAATATGTTCATATGAATAATTTAAGAAAGGTTAATTTAATACCTACTTCACAATCGGGCTAAAAAAGTAACTCAACCCTAAGCTTTAGTAAATATTGTAATGAAATAGTTAGCTGAAATTTATATTCCATAATAGAACGTTTAATCAATTCATGAAAAATTAATAAACAGAACATTATGAGATATTTAATCGATTTGTACCACCTGTTGGTTATTTTTCTTTTTAGAAAAAAATGGGCAGGTTTATTCCATCAAGCTACTTTTTCAACTAATTCTTCTATGTTATGAGTAAATCATCGCATAAGCGATCTGTAGAAGTAGTGGTTATTTCAGATGTTCATCTAGGAACGCGAGGATGTCACGCCAAAGAGTTGCTTAAATACTTGAAAAGTATACAGCCTGAAAAAGTTATTCTAAATGGCGACATTATAGATATATGGCAGTTTAAGAAGAGTTATTTTCCGAAAGCACACATGCAAGTGATCAAGCAAATAGCTAATTGGATGACGAAAGGTGTCAAGATTTATTACGTCACCGGGAATCATGATGAAATGCTTCGAAAGTTTGTTGGTTTTAAAATGGGTAGCCTTAAAATAGTCAATAAAGTAGTATTAAAATTAGATGGGAGTAAGGTGTGGTTCTTTCATGGTGATGTGTTTGATGTTACCATGCAGCACAGTAAGTGGCTGGCGAAGTTGGGCGCTAATGGGTACGATCTACTGATTATACTCAATAGATTGGTTAACCATATTTCTGAGAAATTAGGTAGAGGAAAAATATCCTTATCAAAACGGATTAAAAACAGCGTAAAAAGTGCCGTGAAGTTCATCAACGATTTTGAGACCGTAGCAGCTGATATCGCTATCATGAATAAGTACGATTATGTGGTTTGTGGACATATTCATCAGCCCGAAATGAGAGAAATATCCAATACGGACGGTTGTGTGATGTATTTAAATTCAGGTGATTGGATTGAAAACTTAACTGCTTTAGAATATAGTGAAGGGGTTTGGAGTATTTATAAATATGAAGATGAACACTATTTAGAGGACAGTTTACAAATTACTCCCGATCAGGAATACAATAATAAGGAGTTGTTTGCTAAGCTAGTAGCTGAGTTTAAATTAATGGAGTTGACTAAAAATTAAGCGGATGAAAATTCTATACGCCATTCAAGGTACAGGCAACGGCCACTTAAGTAGAGCTCGAGAAATCATACCTTATTTACAAAAGAAAGGAGAACTCGATTTGTTGGTGAGCGGCATTCAGTCTGATATTCCACTGCCTTATGATGTCAAATATGTGTACAAAGGAATGAGCTTTATATTCGGTAAAAAAGGCGGGATAGATTATATGAATACGTACATGAAAAATCATGTAAATCGGTTCATCAAAGAAGTTAAGAGTTTGCCGACTGAGCAGTATGATCTGATTATTAATGACTTTGAACCCATATCAGCATGGGCTGCTCATTTTAAAAAGAAGCATTGCATCAGTTTGAGTAATCAATGTGCAGTGCTTTCAGATGCGGCTCCCAAACCAAAGAAAGAGGATACCTTGGGAAAGTTTATGTTAAATAATTATGCGCCAACTACTGCTGCTTATGGATTTCACTTTCAGAAATATGCTCAAAATATTTATACGCCTATCGTAAGGCAAGAAGTTCGAGATTTAGCAATTTCTGATGCAGGGCATTATACGGTATATCTTCCCGCTTACAGCGATGAAAGAATCATTAATAAGCTACGATTGATCAATGATGTAGAATTTCAAGTGTTTACCAAACACGGAAAAGAAGCCTATCAGGTAGAAAATGTATCGATACAACCCATAAATAATGACGAATTTTTAAAAAGTATGGCTGCTTGTACAGGTATGCTTTGTGCTGCAGGTTTTGGCACACCAAGTGAAGCATTGTTCTTGGGAAAAAAGTTGATGGTGATTCCTATGAAGGCGCAATATGAGCAACAATGTAATGCAGCAGCGTTGAAAAAAATGGGCGTTCCGGTGATTAAGCACCTAAGAAAAAAGCATATTCCGGAGTTATTAAAATGGATTTTGAGTGATGAGGTAGTTCACGTAGATTATCCTAATCAGACGGAAGAAATCGTCAATAAGATTATCCAGACTGAATACTTGAAGCAGTCGTCTTACCTTGATTATATACTGCCTAATCAATTAAAAGTAGGAGCGTAGCTAAAATGTCGGATTACAATTTCTCTAAAAACTTCCATTGGGGAGTATCTACTTCTGCATTCCAAATCGAAGGGGCTCATGACAAAGATGGAAAAGGAGCTTCTATCTGGGATGAATTTACACAAAAGAAGAAAACTATTTCAGGAAATCAGCATGCAAAAGTTGCGTGTGACTTTTATCATAAGTATGAAGATGATATTGAATTAATAGGTGATTTAAGTATTCCTAATTTTCGCTTTTCTATTGCATGGTCGCGTATTTTTCCTGATGGATATGGAAGAGTTAATCAAAAAGGGGTAGATTATTATAATCGAATTATCGATACGTGTCTTGAAAGGGGAATAGAGCCTTGGGTAACACTTTACCATTGGGATTTACCGAGTAATATTCAACAAAGAGGCGGATGGACTAATCGAAGAATAGTGGATTGGTTTTACGATTTTGCTGCTTTTTGTGCAAGTCATTTTGGCGATCGGGTAAAGCGATGGATGGTGTTGAATGAACCAATGGTATTTACAGGAGCTGGTTATTTTTTAGGCATTCATGCACCTGGTAAGCGCGGACTAAAGCATTTCATTCCCGCAGCACACCACGCTGTGCTTTGTCAAGCAGAAGGAGGTCGGGTGATAAAAGAGTTGCGGCCTGATAGTCTTGTTGGTACTACATTTTCTTGTAGTTTGATTGAACCGTTCAGAAAAGGAAACGAACGTGATGAAAAAGCTGCTAAGCGAGTAGATGCATTAACCAATCGATTGTTTTTGGAGCCATCATTGGGTATGGGGTACCCAACAGAAGATTTGCCTTTTCTTAAACGAATTGAAAAGTATATGCGCAAAGGAGATGAGAAGAGAATGAAATTTGACTTCGATTTTGTTGGTATCCAGAATTATACCCGAGAAAAAATTAAGCATTCTACCTTTACTCCTTACATAAAGGCAAAATTGATCGAGTCAAAAGATCGGAACGTACCGACTACAGAGATGGGTTGGGAAGTTTATCCCAAATCACTTTATGCAATGGCTAAAAAGTTTGCGAGTTATGAAAAGGTGAATGAAGTTATTATAACCGAAAATGGAGCGGCTTTTCCCGACAATATTCAGAATGGGGAAATCTACGATAAGGCAAGAGTCGATTACATCGCTCAAAATTTAAAACATTTGCAAAAGGCACATATCGAGTCAAAAAAAGTGAATGGGTATTTCGTTTGGTCGTTGCTCGATAATTTTGAATGGGCTGAAGGGTATCATCCTCGTTTCGGGCTGATACATGTAGATTATCAAACCTTAGAGCGGACTCCAAAATACTCTGCACTATGGTATAAAAAAACCATTGAGGCACATTTTAAACCCCTCAATAGTTTGTCAGTTAGTGAATTGTCGTTAATTTAATCAGAATGTCGAAAGCGATTTTTCTTCTATATTTCCATTTGGTTTGAAATACATAATCTGAAAACGACCGTCCTTGCTTACTTTAATCTCGTAAAATAAATCTTCAGAAGTATTTTCTGTCACATGTGCTTCTTCTACCTTCCAATATTTGTATTCTGTCTTTTTAAATCCATTCAATACCTTTTCGGGTAATTCATTTGGGTAAAACAATTGCTTACGTTCTTCTATTATACCACCTGATTGGTTGATGAGTACTTTATATATACGATTATCTTTTACAAACTCTGCTTGGTAATTTTTTTCAATCATCCACCATTTTTTGATCGTTGCTTCTGGATATGCTTGCTCGTATGCTACAGTGGTTTCTTCAGGCACATCTGTGATGGAAATGACGCGTGCTGATCCTGATTGTGCGATCAAAGTAGTGGTAGAAATAAGTAAAACTAGTAGAAATGTTATTTTTTTTAATTTGATTTTCATGACATTATAGATTTGTTTGATTCACAGAAGAAACATTTGTGCCAAAATGCGTGTCTTTGAAATATAGGTAACATACTGAATTATTTACCACACAAACTGAGGACTTTTGGAAATATATTGTGAACAATCACACACAACCTCGACCAAAAGAAAAACCAAAAAGGTTGTTGTGGCATTTTGGCACAATTTTGATACAATTAATGAAAACTCGAGATATGAACTTAGAACAACCCAAAGTAGACAATCGTCTGCAGTTATTTCCCCACAATCAGGGGTGGGCAATTTTCGACGAGAACACTTACCGATTTTCAGATGTATTTATAGACTTCGCTCATGCTTTGCATTTGGCAAAACAGATTGCACTAGAAAACAAAGCAATACTGATGGTTAGAGACCATGAGGGAGAAGTTATTTTAAGAACTGCATATAGTTAGTGTTTTTTCATAGTTTATAGTTTGATTAGTAAAAGCGGAAAAGGCTAGCCCAGGAATTAGGGTTAGCCTTTTCATTTTACTTAAAATCGGTCAATCTTAAAGCAGTTCATTCGCGATATTGGCCAATTCAGAACGTTCTCCTTTTTCTAAGGTAATGTGGGCAAATAGTTTATTGCCTTTGAGCCGATCGGTGAGGTACGAAAGTCCATTACTTTGCTCGTCGAGGTAGGGCGTATCAATTTGATGAACATCTCCTGTAAAAATAATTTTCGTGTTTTCTCCTGCTCTAGTAATAATCGTTTTTACTTCATGAGGGGTTAGGTTCTGCGCCTCGTCCACGATAAATATCACATCAGATAAGCTTCTTCCTCGAATGTAAGCGAGTGGTGTAATGATTATTTTTTCACTGCTTTGCATTTCGGTGATTTGTTTGTAGCGTTTATCAGCTTCATCGAACTGGTTTTTGATGAATTTTAAGTTGTCAAAAAGAGGTTCCATATAAGGTCCAATTTTGTCTTTGATGTCTCCTGGTAAAAAGCCCAAATCCTTATTGCTTAGTGGTACAATCGGTCGAGCTAAAATAATTTGCTTAAAATTCCTTTTTTGTTCAATCGCAGCAGCTAATGCCAAGAGTGTTTTTCCTGTTCCGGCGACTCCTTGAAGTGTTACTAATTTAATGTCCGGATTGAGCAGGGCATGAAGCGCAAAAGCTTGTTCTGCGTTTTTTGGCTTGATACCAAACGCATGATCTTTTTCTACGCGCTCAATTTGATCTAAAATAGGATTGTAAAATGCCAAACAGCTGGCCTTACCATTTTTTAGAATGTAAAAATGATTGTTGATAATGTGCTCCTTCATGGCAGAAAATTCCGTCAGGTGGCCCTTTTCGTAAATCGTTTTGATTACCTCACTGTCTAAATTTTCAATGAGCATTCTGCCGCTAAACAGCGAACCTAAATCTTTTACCTTGCCAGTTTCATAATCTTCAGCGGAAATATTAAGCGCCTTTGCTTTTAGTCTTAGGTTGATATCTTTGGTAACCAAAACAATACTCGCATCTTTTTCTGTTTGTTGTAAGTTGAGAGCTGTGTTTAATATTTTATGATCAGCCTTTTTGTCCCCAAATACTTTTTCAGCGTCTACCAGTAGGTTTTGTGTAGACATATAGATTTTAAATCGAGCTTTTTTGCCCTCGGCTAGTGGTATCCAATTTTGAAGTGTGTGGTTGGCGCTAAGCCGATCAATAATACGAGTAAATTCCCGTGCTTCATAGTTTTTATTGTCATTGCCTTTTTTAAAATTGTCCAATTCCTCCAATACCGTAATCGGAATAACAACGTCATTCTCTTCAAAATTATGAATGGCATTGTGATCGTGGATAATCACTGAGGTATCCAATACATAAATCTTTTTTTGTTTGCCTTTTCTTGCGGATTTTACTCGAGTTGCCTTCGTGGGATTTTCTTTAGAGGTACGCGCCATAATGCTTCGTTTTTCCTTTAAAGGTAACTTCTAAACAGCCTAGTAGTCTGAAGGTATTGATAAAGAAATAAACTGTTTACTATTGAAAAGTATAATTGGATTCTTGAGTCGGTTCAACGAATAGATTGCTTATCTTAGTCGTTCGCTTTAGAATTTTTGGCTGTTTTTTCGATAATAACGGGTGTAGCCCCAGTCATCCTATTCACATATGTAATTCCTGCCTTTCCTGCTGCTTTCAATTTCTCTGGGTGTTCTGTAAATTGCTCAGCAATGTCGATTAATTCATGACTGTTCTTGAAGCTAAAGCCCGCTTTTAATTCAATTAAATCCTTGGCCTCTTGAAATTTTGAATAATTCGGCCCAAAAACGACTGGAATACCATAGCTAACAGCTTCTAAGGTGTTGTGAATTCCGCTTCCAAAGCCTCCACCAATGTAGGCCCAGTCAGCATATCGGTAAATAGAAGATAATAGCCCGATACTGTCAATTATTAGAACTTGCTGATTTAGTTCATTTTTCGAATATAAGCCTGCTTTATCGCCAAAAACTTCCTTCATACTATTGATGTGATTGGCATTAATCTCATGCGGTGCAATTACTATTTTGGAGTTGGGCAAGTGGTCTAATAAATGAAGCAATAGCGCTTCGTCTTTTGGCCAAGTGCTGCCTGCTACTATGGTATGCTTGTTTTCACAAAACGCTGCAATGCTTGGTATTTCTGATGAATTTTCAACCAATTCCTTTACTCGGTCAAACCTCGTATCCCCACATACTGTGTAATTGTTATAACCGATAGAATGGAGTAAGTCCGCAGAAGAAGTGTTTTGTAAAAAGAAATGGGAGAAAGCTTTTAGTTGAACGCGAAACCACCCGCCATACCATTTAAAAAAGTGTTGATTTTCTCTAAAAATCCCTGAGATAAGATAGGTGTCAATGTGGTTTGACTTTAATTCATTTAAGTAATTAAACCAGAATTCATATTTTATAAAGTATGCTTTAGTGGGTTCCAATAATTGAATGAATTTTTTAGCGTTTCTTGGAGTATCGGCAGGAAGGTAATATACCAAATCTACAACGTCATAGTTCTTCCTAATTTCAAATCCCGATGGTGAAAAGAAAGTAAGTACGATGTAGGCGTTCGGGTTTTGCTTTCTGTACGCTTCTATTACCGGTCGTCCTTGTTCAAACTCTCCCAATGAAGCGCAGTGAAACCATACGGTGGATTTGTCTTGTGGAAGTTGATTTGCTAATCGGCTTTCCCATGCTTGCCGACCATTGATCCACTTTTTTGCTTTGCTACTAAAAGCTGAGGCAATCAGTATAATAAGCTGATAAATGCGAATGCTTAGGGTGTAGAGGGTTCGCATGGCAATTAGTAGTAATAAAA
The DNA here is from genome assembly GCA_965656555.1 of uncultured Acidiluteibacter sp. Taxonomy (GTDB): domain Bacteria; phylum Bacteroidota; class Bacteroidia; order Flavobacteriales_E; family Vicingaceae; genus Acidiluteibacter. The sequence goes on from CBFHLF010000026.1 coordinate 10,109, forward strand.
TTCTTTAGTAGCTCGCTTGTAGAAAGGAATTACCCAGCCAAACTTTACCCCGTAAAGCGCATCTGTTCTCGTTTCATTATCTTCTTGTTGAAGGTCATAATTATAACCGCGTTTATTTTGTGTAATGGCTTGTATACCTTCAATTCCCACAAAAAAGTTAATCAATCGCGTTTTGCCAAAATATTGATAGCCAATAAACTGATTAAAAGAAATTCCGTTAGATAATCGATCGTAGCCTTTTTCCATTTCTTTGGTGAGTTGTAAAACTTCCCCGTCTCTGTAATCAAGGTTTACCCGATGCTGTAAAAATCCTACTCCGGCCGTAATTAAAAGACCTGAGTTTTTATTTTTTCCATTAAAGTTGAAAAGTTTACCGCCATAAAAATGAAAGTTAAATCCCCGTTGCTCCTGAATGATTCCTGTAATTACTCCGTCTACCGTAACCACATCGCCTCGATCGTTGGTGAGGGATTGAAGAATGCTTGGTTCTTTAATCTTTGACCCAAAGTTCCCTTCTATTTTTAAACCGAATTGCCAATTTGTTGCAGTTTTATAGCCAATTTCTCCACCAACGGCGTTGGTAGTTCCAAATCGTTCTGCAAAATCATTGGCAGGTGTATAGATGCCAAAATTTAATTTTACGAAAGGTAATGCCATAGCAGAATCCATATTCATTTGTGCAGCCACTTGTCTTGGTGTTGAAATGATGAGGGCGGTGATAAAAAGCAAGTGAAATTTGGAGATAATATTTTTCATACGGCGAATTTACGAATAGTTTTATATGGCATTGATCGCTCAAAATTAACTATCTTCGCAACGCAATTTTTTAAGTTATCTTATGAATGATATTCAAATGGTTGACCTAAAAGGTCAATATCAAAAAATAAAAGATAAAGTGGATGAAGGAATTGCTGAGGTAATCAACTCTGCCGCTTTTATTAATGGACCACGCGTAAAGTCTTTTCAAGAAGATTTACAGCATTATTTAGGATCTAAACACGTTATTCCATGTGGGAATGGTACAGATGCATTGCAAATTGCAATGATGGCGCTTGGGCTTAAGCCTGGTGATGAAGTCATCACGACTACATTTACTTTTGTAGCAACTGCTGAGGTAATTGCCCTTTTGGGCCTTGTTCCAGTTTTGGTAGATGTAGATCCTGACACCTACAATATTTCCGTTGACTCCATGAAGGCCGCAATAACGGATAAAACACGAGCAATTGTACCTGTGCATTTGTACGGGCAGTGCTCAAATATGGAGGAAATCTTAAAAATTGCTGATGAAAAGTGTCTATTCGTTATAGAAGATACGGCTCAAGCAATTGGAGCTGATTTTACGTACAGCGACGGAACAACCAAGAAGGCTGGAACAATGGGTATTATTGGATGTACTTCATTTTTTCCCTCGAAAAACCTAGGATGTTACGGTGATGGTGGAGCCCTATATACTGATAATGACAAGTTAGCTGATAAAATCCGAATGATTGTAAATCATGGAATGAAGGTTCGCTACTATCACGATGAGATAGGCGTGAATTCTAGGCTTGACAGTATTCAGGCTGCTGTTCTTGGGGTTAAGCTAAAGGAGTTGGATGAGTACAATGCTGCAAGAAGATCAGCGGCTGATTATTACGATACAGCTTTTGCTAACAGTGATAAAATTATTACGCCATGTAGAGCTGATTATTCTACGCACGTATTTCACCAGTATACAATGCGTGTTGTAGGGGTGGATAGAAATGCGCTTCAAGCATTTTTGTCGGAGCATAAGGTTCCGGCTATGATTTATTACCCTGTGCCATTGCACCAACAAAAAGCATATAAAGATGAGCGTTATAATGATGGGGACTTTCCAGTTTCTGAGATGCTCAGTAAAGAAGTGATATCACTACCAATGCACACGGAGCTATCAGAAGAGCAACTGCACTTCATTACTTCTAAAGTGTTGGAATTTGTAAATAAATAAAAAAGAATTTATGAAAATAGCAGTTGTAGGAACTGGTTATGTAGGATTAGTAACCGGAACTTGTTTGGCTGAGACTGGTAACGATGTTATTTGTGTAGACATCGATGCAGCAAAAGTGGATAAAATGAAGAGTGGTATCGTTCCGATATACGAACCGCACTTGGATGTATTGTTCGAAAGAAACATTAAGCAAAAGCGATTGAAGTTTACCACCGATTTAGGTGATGCAATCAAAGATGCCACGATCATATTTCTGGCATTGCCAACTCCTCCAGGAGAAGATGGTTCTGCAGACCTATCTTATGTTTTAGGTGTGGCGGACCAGCTAGGGAAAATGATTACCGATTACAAAGTAATTATTGATAAAAGTACCGTACCTGTTGGGACAGCAGAAAAAGTACATGCAGCAGTTGCTGCAAATGCTTCTGTTGAATTTGATATTGTATCAAACCCTGAATTTTTAAGAGAAGGCTTTGCTGTAGATGATTTCTTAAAGCCAGATCGGGTAGTTATCGGCACAGAGTCAGCAAGAGCTAGAAAAATTTTAGAAGAACTTTATAAGCCTTACGTACGACAAGGAAATCCAATTATTTTTATGGATGAGAAATCGGCAGAATTGACTAAGTATGCGGCAAACGCATTTTTAGCAACTAAGATTACATTCATGAATGAGATTGCTAACTTTTGCGAGAAAGTTGGCGCGGATGTAGATATGGTTCGAGCCGGAATAGGCTCAGATACTCGTATTGGCAAGCGATTCTTATTTCCAGGTATCGGATATGGAGGTAGTTGTTTCCCAAAAGATGTTCAGGCACTTAGTAAATCAGGTGTGGAAGCGGGTTATCCTTTTCAAATACTAGATTCTGTTATGAAGGTAAATCAAGACCAAAAAACAGCGATCTTACCTAAGATAGATAACTACTTTAAAGGCGATTTAAAAGGTAAAAAAATTGCACTTTGGGGCTTGGCATTTAAGCCTGATACAGATGATATCAGAGAAGCGCCAGCGTTGTATATCATTGAAGAACTGCTAAAGCGTGGTGCAATTATCTCTGCCTACGACCCAGAAGCAATGGACAATGTTCAGCGTTTAATTGGCGATAAAATACATTATGCCATGAACATGTATGCAGCTGCCGAAGGTGCTGATGCATTAGTTATAGCTACAGAATGGTCGGTATTTAGAACACCGGACTTTGTTAAGCTAACCAAGAAATTAAACGAAAAAGTCATCTTTGATGGTCGAAATTTATATGATTTGGATCAGATGAAGGAAAAAGGTTTTTATTACAGTAGCATAGGAAGAAGTTTAGTTGAGTAAGATGAAAAGAGTATTAATAACAGGAGCTGCAGGTTTTTTAGGGTCTCATTTATGTGATCGTTTTATCAAAGAAGGTTACTTTGTAATTGCAATGGATAACTTGATAACAGGCAATATTGAGAACCTTGAACACCTCATGCCGCTTCCTAATTTTGAGTTTTTTCATCACGATGTATCTAACTATGTACATGTTGCTGGCGAGCTGGATTATATTTTACATTTCGCATCTCCTGCTAGTCCAATAGATTATTTGAAAATCCCTATTCAAACCTTAAAGGTAAGTTCTCTTGGAACGCACCGTTTATTAGGGTTGGCCAAAGCTAAAGGGGCTAAAATACTTGTAGCTTCTACTTCTGAAGTTTATGGTGATCCGTTAGTTCATCCTCAAACGGAAGAATATTGGGGGAACGTAAACCCAATTGGTCCTCGTGGCGTATATGATGAGGCAAAGAGATTTCAGGAAGCGATCACAATGGCTTACCATACGTATCATGGTGTAAAAACTTCTATTGTTCGAATTTTTAATACTTATGGACCGCGGATGCGACTAAATGATGGTCGTGTGCTGCCTGCATTTATTGGTCAAGCACTTCGTGGAGAGGATTTAACCGTTTTCGGTGATGGATCTCAAACACGCTCTTTCTGCTATGTAGATGATTTGATTGAGGGAATATATCGACTTTTGTTAAGTGATATTTCAGAACCAGTAAACATTGGTAACCCTAATGAAATTACCATAGGACAGTTTGCAGAAGAAATTATAAAGCTGACCAATACCTCCCAAAAAGTAATTTATAAACCATTGCCGGTAGACGATCCTATGCAACGGCAACCTGACATTTCAAAGGCTAGAAACTTATTAAGTTGGGAGCCAAAGGTAGACCGAGCAGAAGGTGTTAGAATTACATACGAATACTTTAAGTCATTGCCTGAAGAAGAATTATATAAGAAGGATCACAATACTTTTGAGGAATATATTAAGCGCTAATGAATTATTTTGCACACGAATCAGCAATTGTGGATGAAGGATGTACGATCGGAGCTTCGACCAAAATTTGGCACTTTACGCACGTAATGCCAAATTGTAGCATTGGTGAGCGTTGCAATATTGGTCAAAATTGCGTGATTTCTCCTGATGTTATTTTAGGAAATAATGTAAAGGTGCAGAACAACGTATCCATATACACTGGAGTTGTTTGTGAGGATGATGTTTTTTTAGGACCATCTATGGTTTTTACGAATGTAATTAACCCAAGAAGCGCTATTGTTCGTAGAGATCAATATACTTCTACTAGAGTAAAAAAAGGGGCAAGTATTGGAGCCAATGCAACTATTGTTTGTGGACACGATATAGGAGAGTTTGCTTTTATCGGAGCAGGTGCTGTTGTTACGAAATCGGTGCCTGATTATGCATTAGTAGTAGGTAATCCTGCTAAGCAAATTGGCTGGGTAGGCGAATATGGCCATCGCTTAAATTTTGACGAGAACGGTTATGCCATTTGCAAGGAAAGTGGTCAACGATATATGATTGAAAGTAATACAGTAAAAAAAATAGAAGGATGAGTATCTATAGCAGGATTGTAGAAAAGGAAACTGCGGTTGCAATTATTGGTCTTGGTTATGTCGGTCTTCCAATTGCATTGGAATTTGCAAAGAAAGTTCGTGTTATTGGTTTTGATATCAATCAGGAGCGAGTAGACATGATGAGAAATCACGAAGATCCAAGTGAAGAGCTGGAAACGGGAGACTTCGAAGGATGCGATATTCATTTTACAGCGAATAAAGAAGATTTAAAGGAAGCAACATTTTTTATAGTTGCGGTTCCTACACCAATTGATCACCATAATTTGCCGGATTTAAAGCCTTTAATTTCTGCATCAAAAACTGTAGGCGATGTGCTGAAAAAGGGCGATTATGTTGTGTTTGAATCTACAGTATATCCGGGTTGTACTGAAGAGGATTGTATTCCTGTTTTGGAACAAGTTTCTGGTTTGAAATTTGGAAGCGACTTCAAAGTGGGTTATTCTCCTGAGCGGATTAATCCAGGTGACAAAGAGCATACGCTACACAATGTTATCAAAGTAGTTTCAGGTTGCGAAGAAGAATCGCTGAATGAGATTGCACAAGTCTATGAATTAGTCGTTCAAGTAGGCGTGCACAGAGCTTCATCTATCAAAGTGGCGGAAGCAGCAAAAATTATTGAAAATACTCAGCGAGATGTAAATATTGCATTGGTTAATGAGCTATCAATGATTTTTAATAAAATGGATATTAACACCTTCGAGGTGTTAGAGGCAGCAGGAACCAAGTGGAATTTTTTGAACTTTCGACCAGGGTTGGTTGGAGGTCACTGCATTGGAGTGGATCCTTATTACTTAACTTATAAAGCAAAAGAATATGGATTTCACGCACAAATAATAAACTCAGGTCGATCAGTGAATGATGGAATGGGTGCTTATATAGCGAAAAATACTATCAAAAAAATCATTGCAAGTGGAGTTCATGTTGCAGAATCGAAAGTACTTGTGATGGGAGCAACTTTTAAAGAAAATGTGAGCGATATCAGAAACTCCAAAGTGGCTGATGTAGTAGAGGAGCTTAAGTCTTTCGGAACGATGGTGGATGTGATTGATCCGCATGCAAGTTCTGAGCACTTAAAAAAGGAGTATGGTTTCGGCTTGTCTGATCAGCTATCAAAAGATTATAATGCGGTTATCGTTGCGGTGAATCACGATGAATATGCTAATTATGATGAGGATTATTTTAAATCCATCACAGCTAAAGGTTCCCTTGTATATGATTTGAAAGGAATCTATAAGGACAAGATAAACGATTTGAATTACTTAAGTTTATAACATGAAAAATATTCTAATTACAGGTGGGGCAGGTTTTATTGGATCCCATGTAGTGCGTTTATTTGTAAATAAGTATCCGGATTACCATATTTTTAACTTGGATAAATTAACCTACGCTGGTAATCTAGAAAACTTGACTGACATTGAAGATAAGCCAAATTATACCTTTGTGAAAGGGGATATCGTAGATGGCGATTTTCTTTCGGAGCTATTTAAGGCACACCAATTTGATGCGGTCATTCATTTAGCAGCTGAATCTCATGTGGATCGATCTATTTCTAACCCGCTAGAGTTTATTAAAACTAATATCGTAGGGACGGTAGAATTGCTGAACGCTGCTAGGACTTTTTGGGCTAACGATTTTTCAAGTAAACGTTTTTATCATATCTCTACAGATGAGGTGTATGGTTCATTAGGTGAATCTGGTCTTTTCGAAGAAACCACACCATATGATCCTCGAAGCCCTTATTCATCTTCAAAAGCGTCAAGTGACCATTTGGTAAGAGCGTATTTTCATACCTACGATATGCCGGTGGTTATTTCCAATTGTTCCAATAATTATGGCTCTCATCAGTTTCCTGAGAAATTGATTCCATTGTTCATTAATAACATTAAGAATAATAAACCACTTCCAGTCTATGGAAAAGGTGAAAATATTCGAGATTGGCTTTGGGTGAATGATCATGCAATCGCAATTGATCTTATTTTCCATAAAGGTGCTGACGGCGAAACGTATAACATTGGTGGACACAATGAATGGACAAACATAGATTTAATCAAAGAGTTGTGCAGTATTATGGACGAGCGTCTAGAGCGTGAGAAGGGTAGCTCTGAGCAACTGATTACTTATGTTAAAGATCGTGCAGGACATGATGCGCGTTATGCTATAGATGCATCGAAAATACAAAATGAGTTAGGTTGGGTTCCTTCAATCACCTTTGAAGAAGGGCTTAGAAATACCGTTGATTGGTATTTGCAGAACGAAGCTTGGTTAGATCGAGTGACGTCAGGTGATTACCAAAATTATTATGAAAATCAATACCAAAAAAGATAGTGTATACAACTTCCTTTCATACCGTTGATTTAAGTAAAAAGAAAGTTTTGGTGACAGGGGCTGCTGGTTTTATTGGTTCTCACATTTGTGAATACCTATTAAAGCATGGTGCAAAAGTGGTTGCTTTTGATAACCTAGAAACAGGGCTTCAATCAAATGTTGACCTATTCGTTGGTCATGAAAATTATAACTTCATTCAAGGCGACTTGACAGATCTTGATGCATGTATAGCCGCAGCAAAAGGAATAGATGTAATTACACATCAAGCCGCATTAGGTTCAGTCCCTAGATCGGTTAAACTCCCTTTAGCAACTCATGAAGCTAATGTAACAGGTTTCTTAAATATACTAGAAGCAGCAAAGTCAAACGGAATAAAGCGTGTTGTTTATGCGAGTTCATCATCTGTATATGGTGATAGTGCAGAGTTACCTAAAGTAGAAGATAAAATTGGCAATCCATTGTCTCCATATGCAGTGTCAAAGCTTAGTAATGAGCTGTACGCTAAAGTATATGCTGAT